>JAUXEL010000047.1 GCA_030620575.1 Fidelibacterota bacterium | reverse complement strand
CCCATCCCCTCCTGAGGAGGGGCTATCGGAGGCATCCCCGTCATCTGACGGGAGGTTTGGAGGGTTTACCCTCCGTAGTCTCGATTAGTATTGGGACAAAGGAGAGGTCTCTTCTTCCCTGTGTTTTTTAAAACCCTTACCGTAATTAAAGTAATAAAAAGCATAAAAAAAAGCCGGCTAAACCGGCTCTTTTACTTTTTCATTTAAATTTATTTTGCAGAAGATGCTGTCTGCTTCTTTTTATTATTCGTTACCAATTTCCTGATGTCGTGATATTTAATATCCGAAAAGAAATTTAATAATATTACACCTATGAGGGCAGGAAGCAGCACATTGACAAAAAAGATAAAAAGGGCACTCCCGATAGCCACTTCCGAAGGGATACCAAAGGGCTGTAAGGTAATGTTTGCAGCACTTTCACGTAACCCGAGTCCGGCAAATGAAACCGGAATAGATGCCACACCGAGTATAAAAAAACAAACTTTCCCCTGATCAAACAAGGAAATACCATAAGATCGGAGCATGACCCAGTACTGTAAAATAAAGATAAATGTGGTCAGAATAGAAAGACTAATATTTACAATACCAATTTTTAGATAGGGAACATATTCCGGAATATAGTTTTTGAAATTTGTGTTCTTTTTGAATAAGCGATATATCCAGAATAAAACTACATAAATAACGCAAAATCCCAGCATATACCACATTTTCGGGTATAGCAGATAGGTGCTTATTCCAAAAAAGAAAACATGGGTCCCTGTGGAATAAAATATATCAATAAGATAAGTGTAAATACGTTGTTTTGTTGTACCGGGAAGCAAAAACGTTTTACCCATTTCCCCAATACTACCCGGCAAAACCAGGCGTAGGGTAAATCCGGAGAAATGCGAAATCACTGCCTGCTTCAGTGTAAATTTCGGCATGAGTTGATGTACAGAGTAAAAGAAACGTAAACCCTGTCCGGTAATATTTAACAATCCCAGTACAAAAACACCCAGAAGAATGTTGATGGGAATAGAATGATAAAATATAAGTAATTCTTTAATATGTATCTGACGAAACAACCACCAAAAAAGGGCGACGGTAATAGAAATTTTTAATAACATCGATAGGATTTTTTTCATGTATTCTCTGACATTGTTTTTTTATATGTGGACCCTTTCCAGGTAAATGTACCAAATGTGCCGTACAATCCAATCCAAATAATAAATAAAGCGTGAAATATCTCCATAAAAAATAAATGCTTGAATTTATAGGGAATTTTAAATTTCTTCAAGGTGACGCTCATATAAAAGAAATCACAACATGCTTTGATAAGCAGCAATCCGACCCAGTAAGGCAGGACCGTCACATCCAAAAAGGCCAAAAGCGGTAAAAATATCGCAGCAAGATAGAAAAAGAAAACCGTTAACCCCAAGATTACCACTGGCAAGGTGGCTTTCATAACTTTTGAGGCCCAACGTACACGCTGATTGATAACACCCTTAATTGTGTCTTCCGGCAGCAATCGCACAACGGATTCCGGGTGCGCGTTGAACACTACATCATAGTTCTGACGCTGTGCTTCATAGATGATATCGGAGTCATCTCCAGATACAATATGATGTTTTAGAGTATTTTCACCATGAAACAAGTCCTTGCGGTACATCATATTGTTGCCATTGGCCGTGATGGCGAAGCCATTGACCATGGCGCCGGCAATAACCACATTGTGAGATAGATTTTCCAGGGTCTGCATAGATTGCCACGTTTCTTCAAATTTGGAATCATAAGAATCTTTACTGAATAGCGATATTCCTGTAGCGGCACCCAGTTTATCATTACACAATGACCCGTAAGACCGAAGCCAGCCCGGTTTATGAGATGCATCCGCGTCAGTGGCAACGATATATTCGGTCTCACAAAATTCCAGCGCTTTAGTGATCGCATGTTTTTTGGGTGAAAAACCCGGTGGGCAGGTATCAATATGCAGGACACGCAATTGATCGTGTTTTTCGGCCAGCACGTCAAGAATTTTTCCGGTCTTATCTTCAGAACGATCGTTCACTGCAATAATAGAATATTTTTCTTTGGGGTAATCCTGTGCTAAAATGGAATCAATACATTTTTCGATGTGTAATTCTTCATCTTTCGCGCAGACGATCACAGTCAGCAGCGGAAGCGCATTGTCTTCTTTCATCGCATGCGGTTTTAAACGTCGCAATCCCATATAAAAATAGAGAATATACAGGACATAACATCCGGCTAAAGCATAGGCGATCGCGGTAATAATGTAAACAGTTAGGTGCATAGTGATTCCAGCAATTGGTTAATATAATCAAGTTGATTGATTGGAATATAATGTTTTTCGCTATGCTGAAACGAATTTATAGAGATATCACTCAAATCAAGAGCGTCCTGGCTGCAGACAGAGAACAATCCTTCTTTCCGGTAATAATCGGCAAGATATTCCTGTTCCGGTTGTCCGGGTGTGGGAACAATGAGCGCGGATTTTTTCAGTGCCAGCAGTTCCATTATCGTGGAATATCCCGAGCGGCATACAATATGCTTTGCCCGCTGTATCATATCGGCCATAGCCTCCCGGTTCAGGTAGGGATAAATGGTAATCCGACCCTCATCCAATACTGTGGTTTTGCCTGCTTCCGGTAGTCCCAGGGCAATCGCGATCTTGCCGGGTACTTTTTCAATTTGCTCCATTACTTTTTTTTCAAATATACTGCGCTGCGGCTCCGGACCGGAAATACTTATCAGGATATCAATATCTTTTTCCGGAGGTGTTTCGGCAGGCGTAATGCTTGAAAGGCATCCGACATAGCGAACTTTGGGATGTTTCGCAATATTTCCTTTATGGGATAGATCGCCGGAAAGATTGGGTGTCCCCTTGGCATCAGGAACAAAAATATAATCAAATTTCCGGAACACCAAATGGTTAAACCATTCCCCGAATATACTTCCCCAGGCAAGTCCCGGCGGGAGATGAAACCGCAATTGGTGAGTGATCAACACAGACGGGGCTTTCTTTGACCAAAAACCCAGTCGCATTTCAGTAATAATAAGATCGGGATTAAATTCTTTTTCAAGCTGCCGCATATTTCTTTGTTCATATTTCCAACCTAACAGCATTTTCGGGACTTGGGATACAATTTTAAACACAAATAAAAAGCCGATATGCGGATAATTGACTTTTTTATCTTTTATATTCCGGAATTCACACTCCGGAAATTCCTGTTTGAGCATCGAGAGAGCTTTTCCGTGAGAAATCAGGATCACGCGATTGCCGTCACGAAGCAAACGCCGAATGATCGGTGTAGATCGCGTTGCGTGCCCCAGTCCCCAATTTATAATAGCATAGATGACTGTTTTATTTTTCATCCGGGGATTCTTTTCGTTTAAACACAATAAACGCCAGTGGCGGAACACCAATCATAATTGATTGTTTTCTTCCGTTCCATTCTACTGATTCTGTTTTCTGTGCTTCATTTTTAATTACTCCGCTGCCGCCATGCTCTTTTTGGTCGCTGTTAAAAACTTCATAATACTCCCCCGCTTCCGGAACACCGAGACGGTAATCAAAATAGGTTTCGGGAGCAAAGTTGCATACGACAATAAGATCATCTTTAATGTTTTTACCGCGACGATAAAAACTGGCAATCGATTGTTCCATGTTTCCGCCGTCGATCCATTGGAATCCTGCCGGTTCCTGATCCCGTTGCCACAAAGCCGGTGCCGTAGTATAGAAGGCATTCAAGGCCGAAAGGTAGCGAGAAGCAGTACGATGAGGTTCCCATTCCTGCAGTTCCCATTCTATTCCGCGTTCTTCATTCCATTCACTCCAAGGTGCCAGTTCCGATCCCATGAACAAAAGTTTTTTTCCGGGATGACAGAACATAAATCCCAGCAACAATTTATAATTTGCAAATTTCTGCCAATCGTCACCGGGCATTTTATTTAAGAGCGAACCCTTTCCGTGCACCACTTCATCATGACTAAGAGTCAAAATAAAATTCTCGGAATATTGGTACAGCATGGAAAACGTCATATCACTGTGATGGTATTTACGATAAATAGGGTCTTTGGACATATAGCGCAGGAAATCATTCATCCATCCCATGTTCCATTTGTAATCAAAACCCAGTCCGCCGGTATGCACGGGATGACTTACACCGCCCCAGGCTGTAGATTCTTCCGCGATCAGCAGGGCTTTAGGGAAATACTTTCCAACAAGCGTGGATAATTTTTTCATGAATTCTATGGCATCGAGGTTTTCATTTCCCCCGTACTGATTCGGGACCCACTCCCCTTCTTTGCGACTGTAATCCAGATACAGCATGCTGGCAACCGCGTCAATACGCAGACCGTCGACATGGTATTCTTTCAGCCAATAGAGGGCATTGGAGATGAGAAAATTTGCCACTTCGTTGCGGCCATAATTGAAAATAAATGTACCCCAGTCAGGATGCTCTCCTTTTTGCGCGTCTGCATGTTCATATAAGGCGGTCCCGTCGAAACGGCCGAGCGAAAAATCATCTTTGGGAAAGTGGGCCGGTACCCAATCGAGAATAACCCCGATATTGTGTTTGTGACAGTAATCCACGAAATAACGAAAATCATCGGGTTTGCCAAAACGGCTGGTCGGAGCATAATATCCCGTTACCTGATAACCCCAGGAACCGTCAAAGGGATATTCCATTATCGGCATCAACTGGATATGGGTAAAACCGTGTGTTTTTACATAATTCACGAGAATGGGTGCGATTTCCCGGTAAGTATACCATGTCCAATCCTCCTTGCGTTTCCAGGATGCCAAATGCACCTCGTAAATACTCATCGGCTGATCCAATGTGTGCCCGGGTTGAGATGATATATATTTTTTGTCTTTCCATGTATAATGAGATTCATAAATGCGGGATGCGTTTCCCGGACGTATTTGCGCGTAAAATGCAAAAGGATCTGCTTTTATTAACAGCTGACCGTCGCGGGTATAAATTTCATACTTGTATTGCAATTCCGTTTTCACTCCGGGAATAAAGATCTCCCAGATACCTGACGCGCCAAGTACCCGCATCATGTGTTTCCGGCCGTCCCATAAATTAAAGTCGCCCACCACGCTGACCCGCCGGGCGCTCGGTGCCCATACAGTAAAAGACACGCCTTTAACACCATCAATTTCCCGGACATGCGCACCGAGTTTTTCATAGATAAAATGGTGGTCGCCTTTTCCGAACAAATAGGCATCTTCTTCCGTAATATCTGGCATAAACTGGTAAGGATGAATATAGGTGAATGTATTGCCGTCGGAATATTTGACATGAACTTCATATTTTTCAAAGGCTTCCGACTTGAATGTCACATCCCAGAATCCTCCCACATCCATCGGGGATAATTTATATTTCTTTTTGCTTTCCAAAAGGGTAATTGACACCGTGATCGCTTCGGGCTGAAAAACGCGGACAACCTTTTCCAATGTGCTGTTTTCATGCATTCCGAGAACGGAATGCGGGTCATGACAAACCCCGTCACGAATTTTGCGTAAGTTACTCTTAATGCTCATTATTATCCTTTCTCATTTTCGCTGTCAGTATTCCGATCATGGTTTTTACATCGGTAATTCCGCCGGCTTTTGTCTTGCACACAGCCTCATCTAATGATAATTCAAATACATCCATAAATTCATTATCATCCGGTTTTTTATTGCCTTTAACAAGATCAAATGCTTCATAAATATAAATTACTTCATCACTGTAACCGATACAAGGATGAATTTTCGTTAAAAATCGCAATGTGCCTGCCCGGTAACCCGTTTCCTCTTCCAATTCACGCAATCCGGTTGCTTCCGGGGTCTCTCCGGGATCAATTTTCCCGGCCGGAATTTCAATAAATACCTTCTTGAGCGGATAGCGGAACTGATTTAGCAAAAGAATGTTGCCATTGGGTAAATATGCGATCAAAGCTACCGCTCCCGGATGCTGAATATATTCCCGAACAGAGGTTTTGCCGTTCGGCAATTCGACTATATCCTTGCGGACATGCAATAATACTCCGTCATATACGGTATCTGATGTTATTTTTGTTTCTTTTAGTTCGTCCATCGTATG
Source organism: Fidelibacterota bacterium (assembly GCA_030620575.1). Taxonomy (GTDB): domain Bacteria; phylum Fidelibacterota; class Fidelibacteria; order Fidelibacterales; family Fidelibacteraceae; genus M50B103. The sequence goes on along the minus strand of JAUXEL010000047.1, from coordinate 4,757 downwards.
TGAATATACGTGTTAATCCAGAGATGGACAAATAGATTTCAAGCCATTCGTAGACAAGATAACTTTTTTTAGACAGGATAACATGATATACAGGATAGGGTGAAGATAAAAAATTGTAGGGGCGCAAGATTTTGCGCCCATGGAATATTTGATTGGTATGATGAAATTAATTAATTATGGTAGAGACGCAATATATTGCGTCTCGGGAGTTATTGATTGACATGATAAATTAAAACAAATATTGCATGTAATTCCTTATATTACAATACCTTAAAAATATTTATCATTTAGAAACAATTTTTTTCTTCTCATCCAACAATTTCGGTCGTATAATTGCCGCCTGTAAGATGTGAAAGAACAAGAAAATACAAGGAATAATATAATGATCAAAGTCCGTGAAGAATACTGCCCCCCAAAACCATCCCTGTCCGGTGATAAACATCTGTCCTCTCGGCGCCATCATTCAGAATGGATACGCTGCTCCCGTTATTGACGACGAAAAATGTACCGGTTGCAACAAATGTATAACCAGTTGTGGTGTTTTTACCTCTGTGGAATAGGGAAAATCCCCACAATGTGGAAATTCTTGCCATTCTGGAACGGTTTTCTCGAAGCTTCGGGGGTCCCTACATGGAAATAAGATATTTTTTTCAAATTGTTAATTTTTCATTTATTCCAATACCTAATTTGTCAAGCTGAATTTTTAATTCTTTTAAAGAAGGCAGATAATCTTTTAACTCATTCGGTAACTTTTTTGATAAAGTATAAGAAGCAATCCCAATAGGTTTTTGAGCATTTTTAAGAGCATATTCAACTATGGTCCTCTTTTTACTTTTGCAGATAATAATACCAATCGAAGGGTTTTCATTTTCTAATTTTTCTGTATCATCTAAAACAGACAAATAGAATTGCATTTTTCCTGCATATTCCGGTTTAAAATTACCAATTTTAAGTTCTATTGCCACAAGACTTTTTAAAACACGATGATAAAGTAAAAGATCAATAAAAAACTCCTCTCCACCAATTTCTATTCTGTATTGATTCCCTACAAAAGCAAAATAACTGCCCATTTCCGATAAAAAACTCCGAATTTTATTTATTAGTGCACTTTCCAACTCTCTTTCAGAATATTTATCGGCTAATTCAAGAAAATCAAAAGTATATTCATCTTTAACCGCCAGTTTCGCTTGATCTTTATATTTCTCCGGAACGGTTTTATCAAAATTTGCTTGATTCATTAAATATTTTTCAAATGACTGATTTTCAATTTGATGAATTAAAATATTTTTTGTCCAACCGAATTTTTTCGTCATTTTAATGTAAAATTCTCTTGCGGTAAGATCTTTTACTTTTTGAATTAAAACAATATTATGTGCCCATCCTATTTCTGCAACTAATGGTTGCAGTTTTTTATTTCTATCATATTCAAGGTAAAAGGTTTTCATCAGCCAAATATTTCTAGCTGAAAATCCACTTGTTCCTGGAAATTCATTTTGCAGATCTTTTGCCAGTGTTTCAACAATTGCTTTTCCCCAATTATATTCTTTCTGGCGGGCAACAATCATTTTTCCAATATCTAAGTAAAGTTCTATTAGCTCGCGATTGACTTGTTTTAAAGCTTCATATTGCGCATTTCTTATTCGCTCCTTAATTGTTATTAAAAAATTCTTATAATTTTTACTATTTGATAAATCTGACATCAGTTATCCCCCCATTTTTTTTATCTACACTTTTATTTATCTTTCATTTTATAATTTAATTTACAAAATATATTTACATTCGGCCGTGATACTTATCACGTTTTTATCTATTTAAAACAAAGAATCACCTTCTGACGGATTTATGGTGTGGAATCCGTTTTCCGGCTATATTAATTCAACAATTTTACATGCTAATGGGTCCAAAGCGTAAAGCATTACGCCTCTACGATGATTATATTTTCAACTCTTCAACTTTTCAACATTTCAACTCTTCATCTTCTCAATGTCCCGAAAAACCATTGCCATTTGATTTATAATTCCCTAATATTCATTAACATATGATAAATCTGCATTATAGAGGCAATGAATAAACTGTTGCTTAAAACAGTATATGGGAAACTGTAGAATAATTTATTAAGCGTCAAGTAAGGGAGGAGCAAAGATGCAATTTGGGGAAATAAAAAAGCTCAATCCAAGGGACATTTGGCCAAAGGAAGCCAAGGACTTTACACCGTGGCTTGCGAACAACATCGGCGTACTTGGTAAAGCCCTTGGAATGGAATTAGAACTTAAGGAAACGGAAGCGGCTGTTGGTAATTTTTCTTTAGATTTGTTAGCAAAGGATTTGGGCTCCGGCCATACGGTAATAATTGAAAATCAATTGGGCCAAACAGATCACGATCACCTTGGCAAATTGTTAACTTATGCCGCAGGTTTCAATGCATCAACGGTGGTATGGGTTGTTGAGGTTGTACGAGATGAACATAGGCAGGCTCTTGAATGGTTGAACCAACGAACTGACGAGGACACTCAATTTTTTGGTGTTGTTGTCGAAGTCTTCAAAATTGACGATTCAAAACCTGCTTACAGTTTCAAGCCAGTTGTTTCCCCAAGCGAATGGCAGAAATCGAAAAAACGGCAAATTAGTGGCAACATTTCTGCAAAAGGAGAAGCGTATCGTAATTACTTCCAAGCTTTAATTGATGAACTTAGAAAAAAATATCAATTTACAAATGCAAAGATTGGCCAGCCGCAAAATTGGTATGCCTTTTCCTCTGGTGTCTCAGGTATCCCTTTTTCTGCTGTCTTTGCACAAGGTGGCAAGGCACGCACTGAGCTTTATATAGATGTTGGTAATGGTGAGAAAAACAGTGCGCTTTTTGATTGGCTATACAATCAAAAAGAAGAAATCCATTTCCAATTGGGTAAAGAACTTGAATGGGAACGTCTTGATGATAAAAGGGCTTCACGCATTGCCGTATATAGGGATGGATCAATTCAATCCAACGAAGAAGAACTAACGGAAATTAAAGCTTGGCATATTGAAAATCTTATCAATTTCAAGAAAATTTTGTCACCTTTAATTAAAAAGGGGGTAAAAGCGATAACATAACACTGCATAACAAGGCTAATTTAGTCAACACGAGAAGCTGTGTGGCTGATTAGTAGCATTATGCCATAGTGACAACAGATCAGTGTCATCAGGTTCCACGGTATATTTGTCTAATGAAGGGGTAATTGTATGGATAAAGTGCAATTTTGGAAAAACTTCAAGCTGGGAAAAGAACTAGATATATCCGGGAGGTTTATTTATAATGGACTCAAGTCTTTCCATGAAATGAAAACACTCTACTACGAAGAAGAGATATTCGAGGTTCTATATAACTTATCTGTTGGGTTGGAAAGACTCCTTAAGATTGCAGTCATATTAATCAAACACAATGAATTTATTAATCAGGATGAATTCGAAAAATCGCTTATTACACATAATCATCTGAATTTGCTGAAGCAAATAAAAGAAAATCACACCCCAGCCTTTGCCGGTCCACACAACGAGTTCCTGCAAATGTTAAGTGTATTTTATAAGACGCATCGGTATGGCAAGTATAGCCTTACATCAATGACTGTAATAGGTAAAGAAAAGGCTGCTTTTCATTCATACATTAAGAAGCATTTGAAAATAGCAATTAGTGATGAATTTCCATTAGGTATTACACAAAACAACCAAAAATTTCGAAAGTTTGTTGGCAAAATAGTTGGAAAGATAACAAGTGAATTATATGAAATCATAAAACAAGAGGCTACTCGACTTAACATATATACTTATGAGCTTAGATATGATTCCAAGGCATCAAAGATTTTTCTGAGAAAGGAGTATGAGTTTACCAACGAAGATATTCTGTGGAAAGAGTTGTTAATATATTTTGTAAATTCAAGTGAAACCTCTGGTAACTTGGGGTTCATAAAAGAAATTGAGCCACTGGAGTTCGATCCTGGCTTAGATGTTGATTATCTTCAGTGTTTAGGGTCTGACGAAAAGAAACTCATCATCCTAGATGAACTAAAAGAATTGTATGAAAATATAGATAAGCCAATCGAAAGGCTGCAGGCTATAAGCTTGATAGGAAATCCTTCTGTGTTTTCCGATTTGGGTGATGAAGATGATGAGCAGGCATAACAAAACGGGCAAAAAAACTTGCCCCAAGATTTTACTGTAATCAAGTAAGGGGAAATTTCTTTGCGAACCAATGAAAAAATTGTAACTTGAAACAGTATATGGAAAACTATAGAATAATTTGTTATACAGTAAAAAGGAAATTCAGTGAGCATTCTAAAAAATGCGGTAGATTCAATTGCAATTGGCCTTGAGGATTACTCGTCGTCTGATAAACGGCGTGTAATTTCATGTGCTAGAAATATCTTTGCTGGAATCCTTTTACTATTTAAACATAAATTAAGTTTATTGAGTTCTCCGACTTCTGATGAAGTGTTGATAAAGCAAAAAGTATTGCCGACTATAGATAATAACGACAATATAATCTGGAAGGGCCAAGGGGGAAAAACCGTTGATATTCAAAACATTACAGAAAGGTTTAAATCGCTCAATATTGAGGTAGACTGGAAGCGAATAAGGAAAATTAATGATTTCAGGAATGATATTGAGCATTATTACAGTAGCTTAAACCATAAAGCCATTCGTTCCTTGATTTCAGACTCATTTATAATAATTAATGATTTTATTCGCAATCATCTAAATACGGACCCTAAAGAGTTGTT
>JAUXEL010000149.1 GCA_030620575.1 Fidelibacterota bacterium | reverse complement strand
GGGCAAGGCGGTATTCTGATCGCTCCTTCCGCCTATTTTTGCAAACATCCGCCGAAACAATTCACGGATGACGAAGCGTTCACAATGACTGAAGCGTTCATTAAGGGGGAATAATTTGTGAAGTGCCTGATCATCGCTGCCGGCCAGGGAACCCGGCTTAAAGCAAAAGGTGAAGTCAAGCCGCTTGTTCCGTTGCTTGGTGTTCCGCTGATCGAGCGCATCATCCGTTCCGCTGTTGAAGGCGGGACGGATGAGTTTTATGTGGTCACAGGCTATCAGGGGGAAAAAGTTGCCAACTTCTTAAAACAGCTTTCCAAACGCTTGAATGTTGTAGTCACTCTTATTCAGAATGATGACTGGCAAAAAGAAAACGGTTTTTCGGTATTAAAAGCACGGGATGTCATGGAGGAACCTTTTCTGTTACTGATGGCGGATCATCTTTTTGATCCGGCTGTTATTCGGTCATTACTGGAGCAGACGCTTAACGAAGGCGAGATTCTGTTAGCGGTGGATACTGATAAAAACAATCCGCTGATTGACATGGAAGATGTGACCAAGGTTCGTATCAAAGACGGGTATATCCTCAATATCGGCAAAACCATTGACGATTTCAACGGTTTTGATACAGGTCTTTTCCTTTGTACACCGGCAATATTTGAAGCATTGGAACGTGCTTGTAAAATTCATAATGATACAACTTTATCTGCTGCAATACGGGTTTTAGCAGAAGATAAACGTGCAAAATCAGTACAAACAAATGGATTCTGGATTGATGTTGATGATGAAAAAGCTCACAAAAAAGCAGAAAAAACGCTAATAGATTCGTTACGTGGCAAAAGCAACGACGGCCCGGTTTCACATTGGTTGAATCGCCCGATTTCCACCCGTTTATCCAAATTTCTGGTCAGTTTCAATATTACCCCGAATCAGATTTCTTTTTTCTCTTTTGTACTCTCAATGATAGCAGCGGGACTTTTTACATTGGGTAACTATTGGTTTCTGGCTTTGGGTGGAATCATCGCACAATTCGCCTCTGTTATTGACGGCTGTGACGGTGAAGTAGCCCGTCTGAAATATTTATCTTCCGGTTATGGCGGCTGGTTCGATGCGGTAATGGATCGGTATGCAGATGCTTTTTTACTGTTCGGACTGACTTGGTATGTTTATAGTCAAGACTTGTCTCCGTGGGCTTTGAGGATAGGATTTTTGGCCATCATCGGCTCCTTTATGTTGAGTTACACAGCGGACAAATACGACAAGCTCATGAAAAACCGCATCCAAAAAGGGGTAAGGATGGGGCGTGATGTCAGGGTTTTCCTGATTTTTCTGGGTGCAATATTGAATCAAGCCTACCCTGTATTAATCGTGATTGCTGTATTGATGAATCTGGAAACCATACGCCGGATCGTTATTTGCCAAAATGATAGATAGTATTGCCTGTGCAAAACAAAAAATACGTGCGGTGATTTCCAAATCCAGTGTGCCCGAAGATCCGATTCATGCGGAAAATGTGCTTGAATGGTTACTGAAATTAAAACCTGATGCCGATGAAACATTACAGGTTGCCGCACTGGCTCATGATATTGATCGCTCCGATGAGAGGACAAAAATACAGCGTTCCGATTTCAATGATTACAATCTATTTAAAGCCGCTCATGCTAATAATAGTGCAAAGATTCTGAAAGATATTTTACATAAGTGTCAGGTGGAACAATCTGTCGTTGATGTGGCATGCCGGTTAGTGGAAAGGCACGAAATTGGTGGTGATCCACGCTCTGATTTGCTGAAAGACGCAGATAGTATTTCTTACTTTGAAGTCAACATGCCATTGTATTTTCAAAGAGAAGGATACGAAGAAACCTTGAAACGTTGCATCTGGGGTTATCACCGGCTTTCCCCAAAGATGAAAGAGATTTGTCAGAATATAACTTATACGCATCATTCGCTTGTTAAGATTTTGAAAGAAGCGATTTATAAAGCATCTGAAAGGGGCAAAGATGGCCTAACCAATAGGTAAAGCGGATGAAGAATATATTATATTAATTTTGCTAAATCTTTCCAGCTTATAAGTTTGATTCCCAGTTCATCTATTTTGTTTTTGATATTTTCATTGATAAAAACCGAATAATCATATTGCCTGCTGCTGCTATTATCTGTAATTTTCTTTAATTCTTCATCATCATATCCCGGGTGGATGATCATTTGTGAGACACCTGAAGGCAAATAATTAATTACATTAATATATTCCTTTTCACGCTCTTCAATTCGTTTGGTACTGTTGTCCGTCATGTATAAAAAATTCAATAATGGAATACCAGAACTCATTAATTTTTCAACCACATCTTTTTCAATATTAAAGTTAAAGCGGTCGATTAATTCTGAGCTGTGCTCAGTCGGATTAACAAGCATTGGTGTTATTTGGTATTCAATGCCTAGTTTAACATATATTTCCAGAAATCGTAAATCCATAAAAACTGTTCCCATGTGAGAATCAAGGTGAGAAGGCTGGAGCCCCGCTTCCAGAATGTGCTCGATTTGTGACCGCAATTCGGTCTCTACATCTTCCGGTTTCGCATTTTGGACAAATTCTTTAACCGAATGCCATAGATAACCCGCCGGGTTTACCAGGCTTTTCACACTGTTTTTATCAGAGACCGGCCCCCAGGGATAATTTGGATATTCACAGGTTAAAGTGAGATGAATGCCCAGGTCAAATTGTGGGTTGATCTTTAAATAATCAGTTATTTCTTCTAATTGAGGACAGGGCGCCATCAGACTTGTACTTGATACGGTTCCCTTTTCTAATGCGGATATAATTGCCCGATTAACCGAATGGCATAACCCGCCATCATCAGCATGAATAATTAAATACCTGGAATTTTGTATCGTCTGCATATAATTTAATTCTCCTAAATTTTATCTTTTAAGAAATAGTAAACTGAAAACCTCACTGCTTGTCTGTTAATAAGAACTGCCGGTGGATGTCGAATGTACTTATTTCATAATTGCCATGTACTCTTCACCTATTTTGTTGAGATAGCGAATAAGTTTCAGACGTTCTTCTTTCAATATAAATATTAACGAACGCTTCGTAAAATGAATATAAGCCTGATAAATGTCCCTTTTATAGACTTTAAATTTATCGCGAAAGAAAAGTGTAAAGAAACCTGTCAGCGGTAAGCTGATCGCGTAAGGAATCGTATATATAGCTTCGAACAAATTTCTGAAAATAATAATTTGCAATATATATATTACTGGAAAAATAAGTAGACCACTGGTTAGTTTTGTGAGCGCAATCTTTGTTAATCTGTTTGCCTTTCGTTGACTGAATATTGTAGTCAGAATAATTGCTGGTAAACTGTTGATCCAACCGTATAAAACGACAGGCATCCCGAAAATTGTAAGCAAAAATGCGCCTATTCCTCTCCATACAACACCTCGGTGGTGATATTCCCGGACCATTGTATCACCCACACCCAAATCTTTTAACTTTCGCTTGTAATTCTCAACCTGTCCCCACACTTCAGCAATCTTTTCAGGTTGATGCTGATAATAATATTGAACTGCTTCTGCCAGTTTTTTACTAATCAAAAATTCATTAACTTCCATTTCCTTTGATAATCTGTCAGAGAGATGTCCCTTGTATATATGCTCAAGATCACTTAATAACTGTTGTACATTCTCGCTATCGACATGTATTATATGTCCTTCAATTTTTTCATGGATCAAATCAGTTAAATTGTGTACGGCTGTTTCCGGATCCGTTTCATACACTTTTCGAAAATCGGCTAATTCGATTGGCTTGCCAAAATTGACAAATATTTTACCTCTTATTCGTGTGGGATGATAATAATTCAACCCTACCGGAATTATTTTTAACCCCAGTTGCCAATTATTCCTCACTTCAGCTTCAATTGCAATTCGCGCAGT
>JAUXEL010000134.1 GCA_030620575.1 Fidelibacterota bacterium | reverse complement strand
TTTTATCTAATCATCTTAGATATTCTAAGGCAAATCAAATGTAATAAGATCCTGAAACAAGTTCAGGATGACGATGTGGGATTCAGGATGACGATGTGGGATTCAGGATAACGATGTGGGATTCAGGATGACGGGGTTAATTTACGATTTCCGCCTTCTCCGCCAGCCGGCGGATCAGGTGGATCAAGCCGACAGGTCTTTACCGTTCACGGTTTACGGTTCACGGTTTACTTCTTACAACTTCCCCAATGACAAATCCCCAATGATCTTGATCATATTTCCGTCGTGTTCGACACGCAGATCACGGTTCGGGAAAGCCTTGGGCAGGCGTTTATTCAATTCATGGATAGTATCATCTTCTATGCGGGTAATAACGGATTTCGGGATGGATTGAAGGGTTTTCAGATCGATGTCAATAATATAGCCTTTGCCTTTTTCGGAACCGAGACCAAGAGTAAATTCCCCGCGAATATCAAACAAACCGTCGTGCGATTTATTGGCGGTGCTTCCCCGTTGGCGACGCGCAGGATGCAGGGGATAATCATTCCCGTATCTGCTTTCCAGGATGTCGTCAATTTCATCAAGTACAGATTTTAAAGTTTTTTCCCATTGGATCAGGTAAGGATGTCTCATGCTTCATCTTCCAGGGAATGAATAAAAAGTCCGCTTTGCAGCTTGGGTTCGAACCAGGTCGTTTTTGGCGGCATCAGGGCATTGGAATCTGCCACATCGATTAGTTGCTGTATGCTGATCGGATATAGCGCAAAAGCGGCAACCATTTCACCGGAGTCCACACGGCGTTCCAACTCCTCGAGTCCGCGTTTTCCACCCACAAAATCAATGCGTTTATCTTTACGTAGGTCTTCAATTCCTAATATGGGGGTTAAAATGTGTTTAGTTAACAAGTTGGAATCCATACTTTCTACCGGATCGGATATAGCATCCATATTTTCCTTGAGAGCAAGCCGATACCAGTGATGATCTAAGTACAACCCCATTTCATGCTGTTTTGTTGGTTTTGCGGCAGATTGACAGCACATTTTTTTTACCCTGTATGCAATTTCAATCCGGGAAATAAAGGCATCCGGAGATAAGCCGTTCAAATCTTTTACAACACGATTGTAATCAATGATCTTCAGTTGATTTGCCGGAAAAAAAACAGCGAGATACCAATTATATTCTTCATTTCCCGTATGATCGGGATTTGCTTCACGGCGCATTTTTCCGACCATGGCAGAGGCTTTTGAGCGATGGTGCCCGTCTGCAACATATACATTTTCTACACGTGAAAATGCGTCGATCAGAGAAGAAATAATATCGGGGTTTTTTATGGGCCATAAAGTATGCTGTACATTATCGCTGCTGACATAATCGTAATCGGGTTCCGAGATAATGGACTGTGCGATCAGAGCATCAATTAAACGATCCGCCGGATAGGTATAAAACACCGGTCCGGTATGCGCATTGACAACATCGATATGCTTAATACGGTCTTTTTCCTTATCCTCACGGGTAAGTTCGTGGATTTTTACCTTTCCCTCAAGGTAATCATCGATATGCTGTACCGCGATCAGACCGGTTTGAGAACGGCCGTCCATTACTTGGCGGTAGATATACATGGAGGGTTCCAAATCCTGGATAAGCCAATTTTCACGAAATGTTTTCAGGTTATCGGCTGCTTTTTGATACACCGCATTATCATACAGATCGATGTCTTCCGGTAAATCCACTTCCGATTTTACAATGCGCAGAAAACTATAAGGATTATCTTCAACCAGCAAGCGGGCTTCCGCGGAATCAATTACATCATAAGGAAGAGATGCAATTTTAGACGCCAAATCTTTGCGGGGCCGAATACCCTGAAATGACTTGATCCTGACCATATAAAACCTCCATTAATTATAATGTAAAAATTAGCGGTATTTCAGTGTTAAAACAATAAAAAAGGGGGGAAAGAAGTTATGAGTTATAAGTGATAAGCTATAAGTTTAGGGAGAGCAGAAATTTATAAATTGTTTTTTTATGAATGTGTAGGAGCATATTGCCATGTGCCTTGGATCTATTTATTATATTTTAAAATTCCCGCAGGGGAGACCTGTGTGTCTGCCCAATTTCTGAAAACAATAAACAATATCACCAGAACGATTCACATTGGGCGAACAATCTCAATCGAACGAACACATTGTAAGGATGATTCATGAATCGCCTCTTCGTGTGACTACGCCGGGCAGGCAGGATATACTGGATAACTTTTTGGACAGGATAACCGGATGTACAAGATAAGGCTTTTTGACAGGATAACCGGATATGCAGGATATGGATTTAGACGGGATAACCCATCTTCGTCCCGATATTCATCGGGACTACGCCGGGTAAGCGCTTCACAATCTTGCATCTTACCGTTCACGACTTACGGTTTACGACTTACGGTTTACGGTTTACCCCTCTACGCTCTCGCATTGCTCGATCTACGCCGGGCAGGCGACTCACGGTTTACGAATAAAAGTCGATAGTTAAATCCTCAGGATTGAAAGTTTATTAGTAATTTTCTCTTCATTGTTCATTGTTCATTGTCCATTGTCCATTGTCCATTATTTTTCCCTATTCAGGTAAAGGTTATTTTTAAAATTCAGCCGGGAAGATTTTTCCTTGCGAAACAATTTGCTGAACTCGACCATAAGCCATTCGAAACTGCCAATAAAATTGACTTTTTCCCAAAGCCGGGCGATCAAAAGCCAAAAAAGGAACATCAGACCGACAAAAAGAATGATCGCCGGTACATTGGTCATAAATGCGTCCTGACCCATTGAGGCAGTCCAAAGTGCTTTCCCGCCAAACCAATGATGAAAATATTCACTCACAAACATGCCGGGAACAGCATCAATAATATACAATGTCAGAGTAATAACACCAAAACGGCGGATCCAGAGAGTTTTTTTTGCAAAACGCTGTCTTTTTAGTGAACTCCCGTATTCTACATGTTTGACCAAAGCTTTGAAAATATAGGTAATACATCCCAGACTAAAATAGATGACGGATGGTGAATAAATATCGAAATTTCCCAATACCCGGATCGGATTTTTAGTGAGCAGAAATGTGAGCGGAATGGACACCGCGGTCGCGATAAAAAAACCGATACCGAAACGGTTCAGATATCTGTTTATCACATCAATATCAGGCCGGGCTGCCAATAACATACCATAAGCTACACCAAAAAATGCATAGGTTCCCAAGGGCAAGAATGAAAGCTGAGCACTTCCCAGTAGTCTCAGAATATAAGCCGCGAGAATGGACGGATTATCGCTCGTCAGCATCTTTTCAATAACCGGCACCAATGCATAGGAATATGGAACGGATACGACCGAGAAAAGGGCGCCGGCGATTACAAGAATACGCATATTCCGTTTAAAATTATTTGCTCCGTTATGCGAAAAAAGAGCCCAAACCATGAATGCAGCCATATACCCGCTTAAACCGATCATCGACAGAGCGCCAATCATGAATAAACGCTCTGCATTGGGAAAAACCCACTGACCGGTCATGATACCCGATGAAAATAATGAATGGGTCATCTCTCCCATAAAAAGATGTGAGCGGCTAAAGATCAGAGTGCGCACCGGGTCCAAAAACAGTAAAAGAGTGCTACTGACGATAACGGGTACCAATACGCGTCGCCGGGACAATCCTTTCGTAAACCGGTGATAACTGGAATATGCGATCGTGATACCGCTGACAAGTACAAAGCTGCCTGCCCATGTAAAAATAAGTAAAAGCGGAAATAATAAGCCAATAATCCAAGGGGGTATGATCTGAAATGCCTGTCTGCCGTACCAGATATCCAGGATCAAATTATGCGAGATGAGCACGCCGATAATGGCAAGACCGCGCATAAAATCCAGTGATATGATTCGTTTTGGGTGGTCGATAATTTCCTCGCTGTGTTGTCTTCAAACGATATCTAAACTTCTTTCATTTTAGGAAAAAAGACAAGAAGAAAGTTGGAAGTCAAAAAATAACGAAAAAACAATCAGTTGACAGGATAATTAATTGATCAGACAGGATAACAGGATTAACTGGATAAGGTTAATTAAGAATAAAGAACGAAAAATAAAAAATATTTAATTTCCTCTTCATTGTCAATTGTCAATTCTCAATTGTCCACTATCCACTGTCAATTGTCAATTAATTTTCCTCTCTTGGAATGGTCGCGGCCATTCCCTACAATATAATCTAATTTTCGAACTTCTTACCCTTTCCCTGCACTCTTTTCTTATCATATATAGCAAAGGAACAGGCGTGCCTGTTCCCTACATAATTTTAATATATTTACTTGTCACTAATTATTTCTTCCTCTTCATTGTCAATTCTCAATTCTCAATTGTCCATTGCTTGCCAAACCGAAACCCCGACACTTCGGGGCGAAGGTTGGTCAATTCTCAATTAATTTTTCTCTCTTGGAATGGTCGCGACCATTCCCTATAATATAATCTAATTTTCGAACTTCTTACCTTTTCCCTGCGCTCTTTTCTTATCATATTATAGCAAAGGAACAGGCATGCCTGTTCCCTACATAATTTTAATATATTTACTTGTCACTAATTATTTCTTCCTCTTCATTGTCAATTCTCAATTCTCAATTGTCCATTGCT
>JAUXEL010000160.1 GCA_030620575.1 Fidelibacterota bacterium | reverse complement strand
GAAAAGCAAAATCCGCCATTTGGCGGATTTACACGCGGAGAGGGGGGGATTCGAACCCCCGGTAGCGCTATTAGCACTACGACGATTTAGCAAACCGTTGCATTCAGCCGCTCTGCCACCTCTCCAATGCTTTTTAAAAAGCCCGAAAATTTAAAACTCAATTACCTTAATTACAACCATTTTATTTGATATTTTGAGCAAAGAAGCAAGGAAGCAAAGAAGCAAGAAAGCGAACAGAAGATATGCAATATCCTTCCAATTTTCTTAATTCTTCCCATTTTCCTATCTCCTAACTTCTAACTTCTAATTTCAATATCATTATCGTATATTAGTAAAATGGATAAGAATAAAAAGCAAACACCCTTAATGAAACAATATTTTGATGTCAAAAGCAAACATCCTGACAAAATTGTGTTGTTCCGGATGGGTGATTTTTATGAAACATTTGATACGGACGCCAAAAAAGCAAGCCGTATTTTAGGTATAACTTTGACAAAACGCAAAAACGGCGCTGCAGCGGATATGCCCCTGGCAGGATTTCCGTATCATGCCCTCGATGCGTATCTGCATAAATTACTAAAAGCCGGGGTAAAAGTCGCTATATGCGAACAATTGGAGGACCCAAAGAAAGCAAAAGGCATTGTAAAACGGGGAATAACCGAAATTATTACGCCGGGTACCGCTGTAAACGATAAATACCTTGAATCCAATACAAACAATTACCTCGCTGCCATTATTTCCGGTGAAAAAGAAACCGGGTTTGCTTTTGTTGATATTTCTACCGGTGAGTTTAAGGTGGTATCCGGAACAAAGAATAGCATTATTGAACTGATCGAAGCGAAACCTATATCTGAACTGTTGATCCCGGAAAATACGGAAGAGGATATCAGATCTTTTCTGCCGCATTATCGGGGGATGTATACTCCGCTTCCTGAATGGGTGTCGGACATCACTTACGCGGCTGATTGTATAAGCAGTCACTTTAAAGCATTGACCCTGAAGGGTTTCGGACTCGATGACAAACCCGAATGCACACGTGCTGTCGGGATAATTTTACACTATGTAAAAGAAAATTTTCAAAAGCAGCTTGCGCATATAAACACCATCAAACATCTGGATATTGAACAGTATCTCGGATTAGATCGTTTTACCATCCGGAATCTGGAATTATTTCAGCGGATGTCGGGTGAAAGCGGGGAGGGGACATTTTTTTGGACCATCAATCATACACTGACATCCATGGGAGCACGCATGCTGCGGCAATGGATATATTATCCCTTAATTGATCCGCAGGAAATTGAAAAACGTCTAAATTATGTTAAATATTTTGTAGATGACCAGCCAAAATGCAGCCATGTCCGAAATATTTTAAAAACCATTGCAGATATTGAACGGCTTTGCGCCAAGATCAGCTCCGGAAAAATTCATCCCGGAGAATTAAATACCCTTCGGGACAGTCTGCAATCTGTGCTGGGACTCCGGGAGCATATTGATGCGGGTCTGGGCTTTAAACTTATTGATATTCCTGCAATTGAAGCTGTTATCAGTACGATCAGTGATGCGATAGAAGATCATCCCGCAGTAATGATATCAAAGGGCGGAGTATTCCGCGAAAGCTACCATCCGGAAATCAAGCAACTGCGCAGCATTTCAGGCGGGGGAAAGGATTACCTTCTTGAGCTACAGGAAAAAGAACGCAAGCGCTTGCAAATTCCCACATTGAAGATCAGTTACAATAGGGTTTTTGGATATTATATTAATATTACCACATCCCATATTGATAAGGTACCGGACGATTATATCCGTAAACAGACACTGACAAATTCAGAACGTTATATTACCCAGGAATTAAAGGAATACGAAGACACCATTCTGCACGCGGAAGAAAAACTGCTTACTCTGGAAACAGAGCTGTATCTGGAATTATTACAGAAAATTTCCGCCTATATCTCCATTATACAGTCCAATGCCGTTTTAGTAGCACAAATAGACGTGCTTTCATCGTTCGCCTCTTCTGCGACGCGTGAGCAGTGGATTCGACCGGAAATTGATACATCGGCCGTGCTGGAGATCAAAGGCGGACGCCATCCGGTGGTAGAATCGCTTTTACCGCCGCACGAATCCTATATTCCAAACGACAGTTACCTGAATATCGACAGCGATCAGATCCATTTGATCACGGGTCCGAATATGTCCGGAAAATCAACCTATTTACGGCAGATAGCGCTTATTACCCTCATGGCACAGATCGGCTGCTTTGTTCCGGCAATATCCGCGCGTATCGGTTTGGTGGACAAGATATTTACCCGGGTGGGAGCGAGTGACAATCTGGCCTATGGTGAAAGTACTTTTTTAACTGAAATGATCGAAACTGCCAAAATTTTAAATACCGCGACCCAAAGAAGCCTGATACTGCTCGACGAGATCGGCCGGGGTACCAGCACGTATGACGGTTTGTCCATTGCCTGGGCTGTAGTTGAATATCTGCACAATAAACCCGATGTAGCCGCGCGGACGCTTTTTGCAACCCATTATCATGAGCTGACTGATCTGGAAAATATTCTTGAGCGGGTGAAAAATTTTAATGTGCAGGTAAAGGAGTACGGAGATAAGGTGATATTTCTGCGAAAGATCATTCCCGGCAGTGCCGATAAAAGCTACGGTATATATGTTGCCCAAATGGCCGGTGTTCCCCATGATGTTGTACAGCGCGCGAATGAAATACTGCACAATCTTTCCGGAGCGGATCATACCCTCCCGGATGGAGAACACGTATTGAAGCCCGCAATCAAAGAAGAAAAGATCGTTCAGTTGGATATTTTTACTGCAAAAGAGAGTGTTTTACACAAAGAGATGCATGCATTAGATATTGATAATATGACACCGCTTGATGCATTGAAGAAGCTGCAGGAATTACAGAAAAAGGTGAACGGTAAACAGTAGGCAGTAATGGTTATTGGCAAAATGAAAGTGCACCCCCTAAAGGGGAGTTGCATGGAGCCAAAAAGATGTATAAATTGCACAAAAAGCCATAATGAAAATTGTGAGAAAAGCGATGATCAAAAAAAACTTATTGCGTACAGATACAGGGTCAATCAGATGTATTTTGATGCAGGTTTGAGCAAAAAGCAAATAAGCAAGAAGTTGGGTATGAGCAAGCATTTTGTGATCAAATGGACTCAATCCCCGGAGCAGGATATGACAGAAGATCAGCGAGGTTGGACACAAGGAGATCGCCGGAAATGGACAAAGAAAACTGAAGAACGGATCTTAGAGATTCACCAACAGTTATGCAGTTCTGAAGACGAGTTTTTTACCGGTGCTACTGCCATAAATCAGGAATGGCGGAAGCATTATGATGACGTTCCTCCACCTCTGCGGACCATTGGTCAAATCATGAAAGATCTAGGTCTGTCAACTCATGTCAAGGGCAAAGCCAAAGGTGCAGCAAAGTATCTCCATTATCCCGAACATTCTCTCTACGGTGGATATTTAGGCAATCGTGTTATGGAAGCAGACTTT
>JAUXEL010000003.1 GCA_030620575.1 Fidelibacterota bacterium | reverse complement strand
GCGGTATACGTTTTATTATTCCCGGCAGTGAAGTATTCTATATAAAACGACTGGGTGATATTGTAATTGGTTTAAGTATGGAAAATATCATTAAATCTCCGGTTATCTGGTTTGATAAACTGAATGATTTTGGAAATATGCGCATTACGGGCGGGATTGCCCTGCACCAACCTATCAAGGTGCTGGCAAGTGAGCTGCAGCTTGTTGTAGACGGTTATATGTATGAAAATCGCTTTTTTCCGCGCTATGGTGTGCGCTATGGCGCTCAATGGAAAGTAAAAGATTTTCTTGATATCCGTTTCGGAAAAGATTTAAGCAGTATTACAGGAGGTATAGGATTAAAACTGCCGGTGATGGTAGGCGAATTAATGGTCAATTATTCTATTCAGCATCATGAAATTAATTGGAGTCATCTCATTTCTTTATCATATTACTGGGGTGGAGTTGAATGAAAATGAAATATGTTATATTTAATTTGCTGTTGTTTCTTTTGATGGGCTGTTTTGACCCGCCCGAGATATCGGTTCCATGCTTTATCCCTAAAAGTCCGCCAGATAGTTTGATCGAACACGGTATAGATGCTCATTACAACAATGCAATTTACATTGAATGGGAAGAACCCGAAACCGCAGAAGAAGAAGGAATATTAGGATATTATATTTACCGGGGAAAACTTGTCAATCAGGAATATGATTTTAAACGTATAGCAAGAGTAGACCGAAACGCCGGATTGTTATATGATAGCGATAAATATATTGATAATAGTGCAAATCTGGATACGACATATTATTATTTTTTAAAATCATACAATGATTTTACAGTTAGCACATCAACATCAGACACTGTTTTTTATAAATTATCACACAAAGCCACGGCATATGAACCATCCGGAGATATTTTTGTAGTTTCCCCACGGTTTCATTTTACATATCCTACCAGAACGATTGACCGAATAAATTATTTATATCTACGATTATATTATTTTAATAATAATGGTTATACAATAAAATTATTTGCTAAAAAACATAAATTTGATTTGGGGAATAGTCGTTTTTACGTTTATCTTGAAAATAATGATTCACATACAACCGTTCTGATAGATAGTGTTTTGACAAATCAAGAGGGGCATAAATACCTCGAAAAAGGAACCTACCGCTGGCGGATAGATGCGGTATCGGGTGAGCTCGGGGGCAGACCGGAAACCGAAGGATCCGAAACAGACTGGATGTATTTTACCGTTAAATAAGGAGAAGAATATATATGAAGAAAATTGTAATTATCAGCCTTGTAAGTTTATTGTTTATTAGCAACATAGTTGCTCAGGAAACCGGTTCAAATTTAACCCCGCGTTTTTCAGGAGATCTGGAATTAACCATTCCCGTAAAAATCTGGGGAGAAGTTGTTCGCCCCGGAATCTATGATGTTCCGATTGGTTATGATTTGCTTGGAATATTGTCAATTGCCGGCGGACCGATAAATACCGCAAAACTGACAAATGTAAAGGTTTTACGGGGACATAGATTGAATAAAGATGAACCGATCGTTGTATATGTGGATCTTCAACAGTATATCGAGACCGGAGATGAATCCCTGATCCCGGAAATTCGGAAAGGAGACACCATTATGGTGCCACCGAAATTCGGGAAAAATTTTGTCAATAATTTTGCAACATTTTTGGCAGTTGCACAATCTATAACTGTTATAGCTTTTTATATTGATAGAATCAGTGAAGGATATTAATTGACGTGAACTATAAGATTAAAAATATTTCATTGTCAAAATTCGGACATCGTGAAATTGCTTTGGCAGAAGCTGAAATGCCGGGATTAATGGCATTACAGGAGCGCTATAAGGATAAAAAACCGCTCAAGGGTGCCCATATTACCGGTAGTCTGCATATGACGATCCAAACCGCGGTTCTCATTAAAACACTTTTAACCCTGGGAGCAGAGATACGTTGGGCAAGCTGTAATATATACTCAACTCAGGACCATGCTGCCGCAGCTATTGCTTCGCTGGGTATTCCGGTGTTTGCCTGGAAAGGAGAAACACTGGAAGAATATTGGTGTTGCACAAAACAAGCCCTTCTCTTTGGAGATCGCGGACCGGATTGTATCGTTGATGACGGCGGGGATGCTACACTGTTTGTGCATGAAGGAGTTCGACTGGAAAAACTTTACGCTGAAACAGAAAAAATACCCGAAATAAATTTTGATAATAAAGAATTACAGATTGTTCAGAAATTAATTATCGAAGATATAAAAACATTTCCTACACGTTGGCAAAATATCGCAAAACACATTCGGGGTGTCAGTGAAGAAACTACGACCGGAGTTAGCCGCTTATATCAAATGATGGAAAAAGGAAATTTACTTTTTCCTGCGATAGATGTCAACAGTTCAGTTACAAAATCAAAATTTGATAATCTTTACGGTTGTCGCGAATCCCTTGCAGATGGTATTAAGCGGGGAACCGATGTAATGGTAGCCGGGAAAACGGTTGTTATCTGTGGCTATGGAGATGTAGGAAAAGGATGCGCTCAATCTATGCGGGGATTGGGAGCCAGGGTTATTATTACCGAGATTGATCCTATTTGTGCTTTACAGGCAGCTATGGAGGGATATGAAGTCGATCGTTTAAATAATATCGTTGAAAAAGGAGATATTTTTGTAACGGCAACCGGCAATTGCGATGTTATACGTACTGACCACATGCAAAAAATGAAGGATAAAGCCATTGTTTGTAACATAGGTCATTTTGACAATGAAATACAGGTCGATAAGCTTTATGCTTTACCCGGCATACAAAAAGTTAATGTTAAACCACAAGTAGACCAGATTATCTTTCCAGATAAGCATTCCATCATTCTTCTTTCAGAAGGACGGCTTGTAAATCTTGGAAACGCAACAGGCCATCCATCATTTGTAATGAGCTCTTCTTTTTCTAATCAAGTATTAGCACAAATTGAACTCTGGCAGAAAGATCATAAATTGGGCGTATATACCCTGTCTAAAAAACTGGATGAAGAAGTTGCAAAAATACATTTAGACCGATTAAGTGCAAAATTAACAAAATTAACGAAAAAACAAGCAGAATATCTTGGTGTTTCCCAAGAGGGACCGTATAAATCAGACCGATATCGTTACTAAGGTCACAGATTTGAAAAAAAGGGAGAATTTTGTTCTCCTTTTTTTATATATGTGCTATTTTCTGCTGAAATATAAGGAAGCGCATGTCAGATATATTATCAGGACTTAATCAACGTCAACGTGAAGCTGTTATTAAAACAGATGGACCGATTTTAATTTTTGCGGGAGCCGGATCAGGTAAAACCCGTGTTTTAACACGAAAAATTGCATATCTATTAAAGCAAAAAAAAACCACGGCTAATCGTATTTTGGCAGTGACTTTTACCAATAAAGCTGCAAATGAAATGAAAGAACGTGTAAACGATCTTTTAGGAGAAGCAAATTATGTCAATATAGGAACCTTTCACAGTATTGCCGCCCGTATTTTACGCGGAGAAAAAAATATTGAAGGATTTCCCTCCGATTTTACAATATATGATACAAATGATACCAAAAAAGTCATCATTCAAAGTCTCAAACAGTTGGGGATTGATCCAAAAATCCTGCCACCATCGACTGTTATGCATTATATAAGCCGGCAGAAGCAAAAACTTATCCTGGCAGATAATATTGATGTGAAAACAACCGGAATGTATATGCAGGAAAAACTTGCATTTGTTTATAAAGAATATGAACAGCAAATGAGAAAAAATAATGCTTACGATTTCGACGATTTACTCATGCGCCCGATTCTTATGTTCCAAAATAATCCAGCTATTGCGGAAAAATATCGCCATCGCTGGGATTATGTATTGGTAGATGAATATCAAGATACAAACCCCGTCCAGTTTGAGTTAATGAAACATTTTACCGGAATTTCAAAAAATATTTGCGTCGTTGGAGATGATGATCAATCAATCTACGGTTGGCGTGGCGCTGATATTAAAAATATTTTAGAATTTGAAAAATCCTTTTCCAATGCGAGTATTATCAAATTAGAACAAAATTATCGCAGTACTAAAACCATTATTGAAGCAGCATCAGCCATGATCAAGGGCAATCACCATCGAGCAGATAAAACATTATGGACAGAAAAGCAAAAAGGCGATAAAATTTTGCATAAAGAATGTGCACGGGATTTTGATGAGGCTAATTATATCGCGAATGAAGTATTAAAATCCGGGAAATCACCACGGGATTTTGCAATATTATACCGAACCAACGCGCAATCCCGTTTGCTGGAAGAAGCATTGCGTAATCGCAGCATTCGTTATGTGTTAGTCGGTGGTCTTAAATTTTATGAACGAAAAGAAATCAAAGACATTCTTGCGTATCTTAATGTATTATTAAACCCCAGAGACACTGTCAATTTAAAACGTATAATAAATGTTCCGGTTCGAGGCATTGGCACCACCAGCCTGAAGCGATTAGAAATGTTTGCAATGGAAACCAGTCGTAGCCTGTGGGAAGCATTTCAATATCCGGAAGAGGCGGGATTGCATAGATCGGCAAAAAATCAATTGCGAAAATTCATGGATATAATGATACAACTGCAATCAAAAATACAGACACTGAGCCCCGCAGCATTTACAATTGAAGTGTTGGAGCAAAGTGAATTACTTAGTCAATATCAGGATAAAAAAGACCCTGAGCTACTTGAGAAATATGAGAATCAAAATGAGTTTATTAATAGTGTGAAAATATTCGAATCATTTAATCCAAACGCGAATATTAAGGATTTTTTACAGGATGTTTCACTTCAAAGCGATATTGATCAATGGGAAGATACAGCCGATGCAGCAACTCTCATGACCATTCACAGTGCTAAAGGGTTAGAATTTAAACATGTTTTCATTTCCGGCATGGAAGATGGTCTTTTCCCTCTTGAACGTAGCCGATTGGATCCAAAAGAAATGGAAGAAGAACGGCGCTTATTTTATGTTGCTCTAACCCGTGCTATGGAACATGTTACTATAACATCAACACAACAAAGGATGCGTTACGGACAGCTGCAAAAAATTAGGGCATCAGAATTCATCCATGAAATACCCGCGCAATATATCCAAAAAGATATTATTAGTCGAAAAAAACAATACAAGATAATATCCGTACCATCACGACAGAAAAAAGCAGTTTCGAAATTCTTTCCGCAAACTGAACCATCCGGTAAACGAATCGTTATAACACCAATTAGACCCCCTAAACCCGGATCGATTGCCGTAGGCGATAAAGTAAAACATAAAATGTTCGGAAAAGGTAAAGTCAGGAGTATTATCCGTTCGTCGCAGGTATTACTTAGAATTGATTTTGACAATGGTGTCCATAAAACAATAGCAGAAAAATTTGTAGAGAAAGCATGAAAAAACCAGAATTGATATGTTATGATTTCGACGGAACATTATGCAATACATTGCCGGATATCGCAGCCAGTATGAATATTGCTTTTAAACAGCATGGTTTTGATGAAATTCCCGAAGAACGAGTGCGGGACTTCATAGGGAGCGGTATTTCAAAGTTAGTTGAACAATCGGTATTTTATGTTTTATCGAAATATAGTAACGGGCCTCTTGATCCCGAGGTACTGAAAGAAGTCGGAAATGAAATGGCAACACACTATAATGCCCATTTAACGGATCGTTCACATTTATATAATGATACTATTAAGATTTTAAAGCATTTTTCCAGCGTCCATCAAATTATTGTATCAAACAAGCCGGAAGAAATGGTAAAAAAAATGCTAAAACACTACAAGATAGATCATTATTTTAATTTAGTAGTAGGAGGCGATACCCTGGATGTATGTAAGCCTGATTTGAAAGTTTGGGAATATATTATGACAACGATGAATTTTTCCGAAAAAATCAAGGGACTTATGGTCGGCGATAGCCTTCCGGACGTACAGTTCGGCAAAGCGGCCAAACTGAAAACCGTTGCAGTTAGTTATGGCTATAATGATGTTCCGGTTTTAAAAACAGCGGGTGCAGACCATATTATTGATACTTTAACAGAACTAAAAACGATCTGATCATTCATTAACATTGCGGGGGACAATGAAGCGACTTAGCATTATTATTATATTTTTATCAATATGTTTTGCGGGTGAATTAACCCTGATGTTCTGGAATGTGGAGAATTTATTTGACATCTATGACGATCCTAAAACAAAGGATGGCGATTTTATGCCGGGCGCAGCAAAACGCTATACCTATAGAAGCTATTGCTTAAAATCACAACATCTTGCAGATGTAATAAATTATGTCAATCCGGATATCCTGGCTTTAGTAGAAGTAGAAAATCAAAGAGTACTGGAAAATCTCAAAAATTATTTATATCAATTTAAAGATTGGGAAATATTTATTCGCCCGGGACCGGATATTCGCGGTATCGATCCGGCTTTAATGTATCGGAGCGATCGCGTTAACTTTGTAAAACATCGCTATTACCCTGTGTTTATAGCCGAACGGGGATACCATAGTCGCCCGATTATGCGCGTTGATCTTTCACTACAGAACAGTCGGGACACGGTATCTGTTTTTATTAATCACTGGTCTTCGCGACGCGGCGGGAAATCCGCAACAGATCCATATCGACTTTATGCAGCAGATATCTTGCTGACCGCCGTTACCGAGACCCAGCAAAAACACCCGGACTATCACATTATTATAACAGGTGATTTTAATGACGGTGTCTGTGATAGCAGTTTGAAATACCTTTACAAGAATACGGATATTTGCTATTTGAAAAAACATTTTCCGCGGGGAGTGCATGGCACCTATTATTATGACGGAGAATGGATTTGTTTTGATCATTTCTTGATATATGATTCCATATCATCCGGGATGTCTGTAAAAGATGTATCTATTGTTGCACCATTTTGGATACGTGAAAAACGAACAAACGGTCCTTTGCGTTTTTACAAAGGTATTAAAATTTTGGGCGGTTATTCCGATCATTTTCCCATTTGTTTAAATCTTAGTTTTAATAGAAAAAGTGTTGAATAATATCCCCATGAATACTAAATTCTTTCTAAATTAAGAGCGAACATGAAAACATATATATTAGCAACACGTAATCGAGATAAAATTAAAGAGTATAAAGATAAATTGGCTTGTACCATTCAATTGAAAACAATGGACGATTTTCCGGATTTACCGGATGTCGTGGAAGACGGAAACAGCTTACGGGAAAATGCATATAAAAAAGCCCGTGAAATTCATCAGTATACCGGATTGCCCGCAATTGCAGATGATACCGGATTAGAGGTTGATGCCCTGCATGGCGCGCCGGGTGTTTATTCCAGTCGCTTTGCCGGCAATACAGCGAGCTATCAGGACAATGTTATAAAGTTATTAAACGATTTAAAGGGGATTCCTCCGGAACAACGTAGCGCCCGTTTCCGTACAATCATCGCTTTTGTAGATGGCACAGAAGAATGGGATGTTGATGGTGTTGTTGATGGATTAATATTGAATAAACAAAAAGGTACAGGCGGTTTTGGTTACGACCCGGTATTTTATTATAAACCATTGCAAAAAACATTTTCTGAATTAGATATTAAAGAAAAAAATGAAATTAGTCACCGGGGAAAGGCAATAACAGCCTTTATAAACACACTAAAGAAAAAAAATCATATTTAACGGGAGGATATGTCCGGACCATTTTGTTAAAGTTTTGATATTGGAACATGAAAAGAGGCGCTTATTAAGGCATTAAGGCAGAAGCGAGGAATTATTCTTGGTCTGGTCATTGTCATGGCATTCTTCCCTTTGATGGGAGAAACGGCAGAGTATTCCCCGAAATTTTCATATCGTTATCAAGTGCAGAATTTTACGGTGGCATTTTCAGCATCTCCATCCGGTTTTTCCCGCGGATATGAAAATAAAACGAATCCTATTTCTGTCAATTTCCCAAATATGTTCTCAGAAATCAAGCTATATGAGGTTAGCAATGATTCCGGAGATATTCTTATTGTATATGAAAAAATGGGGAACAATTATTTAAGCATTCCGCGTTATATCCCATTTAGTGATTATTATCGAACAAAAATCAGCTATGATCTGAATAATTTATGGTATAGCAAAGTTGCAATGACCGATACCATGTATTTTATTGATCTAACTAAACAACAAGCAAGAAGTCAGTCATTGGAAATTATCGGTGCTGATATTGCCGGACAACGCGTTTCACTTCGTATTCGTGGACTTATTTCTATTACCGGAAAATACAATCAGCAAAATAATTCTATTATGGCTACCGGAAATATGGAAACCGAGCAACGGAATTTTTTAATGGACCAAACTCAGCAATTCACCATCGAGGGGAAAATTGGAGATCGTATTACTGTTTCGATTGATGAAGACAGTGAGCGCGATTTTGAATTTGAAAATGCCATTAAAATAGATTATCGCGGAAAAGAGGATGAAATTCTCCAGCGTGCTAATTTTGGAAATATAGGGCTGTCGCTTCCCGGAACCCAGTTTGTTACAGGGTCATCATCATCCAGTGGATTATTTGGTGGAAAAGCAATAATGAAACTTGGACCAATAAATGTTACCGCGATAGCCTCATACGAGAAGAAAGACAGTAAGAAAAAATCATGGGGTGGTGGTTCTGAAGATGATGGCGGATCAACGGTCAAGATATTTGATTACGAATACAAACGAAACATATATTTCTTTGTTGATAATTTTTTTCGATCAGAAATGTATCCCTATGATCTGCAAAGCGGAAAATTCACCTACTCGGATGTTATTGAAGATTATGATGTTTACATTAGCTGTAATGAGCGTGAAGATACAAAAATCAGAGCCGTAGCATATGTTGAATTATCTCCAAATGGGACCCCCGCCGTTGTTACAGCGCATCCCGAAGAAGACGTAGCAGATTCAATTTATTTCAGAAAGCTTGAAAAACCAACAAATGATCAATATGGCGAATACGAAATAAACCCCTATCAAGGATATATTCGTTTGAATGTAGGTCTTAGCGATGATAATATTCTTGCGATTGCTTATAAAACCAGCAGCGGTAAGAAATACGGAGATTTGGCAAACGGGAAATTCTTAAAGGTTATTAAAGCGGAAAATCCCAAACCGAGCTATCAGACTTGGGATTTGGAAATGAAAAACATCTATAATTTAAAAGCCCGGAATATTGAAAAAAACGGTTTTGATTTAAAGATTTATTATAACGGATCAAACCAACCTGTGGAGCTTGTGGGGGGTACACCCTATCTGCAATATTTCGGGTTGGATAATTATGATCAAAGCGGTGTCCCGGGGCATGATGGTAAAATTGATGTTACCCCAGAGGGACTTATTGTTGATTTGAGTCGCGGAGAACTATGGATGCCCTATATTTTGCCATTTCAAAGTCCTCCGGAAAACAATACCGGTGAAGGTATTTATAATGATTCATTATCATCGGTTGATGATAATGAATTACCATCAGCTGAAGAAATTTATACCAGCCCGTATAATGATCCTGCGCGTATGGCAAGAAAATATTATATTGAAGCACAATATACAAATCGCAGTTCTACAATCGATTTAGGTGAGATGTTTATTATTGAGGGTAGTGAAGAAATCTTAGTAAACGGAAAAAAAATGACCAAAGGAGTCGACTACGATATAGATTATTTTTCAGGTATGATTACCCTTAAAAGTGCCGAAGCCATGGATACCAATGCAAAAATTGATATCAATTATGAAACAGAACAATTATTTGGCGGAATTGGTGAACAGAAATTGATGACGGGAATGCGGGCGGAATACCGGATCAATGAAAATGCTTTTCTTGGTGCTACCGCTATGTACTATAGCCGTAGTGTTCTGGATGATAAGAATGTAAATATCGGTGACGAACCTTTTCAAAATTTTATCTGGGATGTTAATGGGGAATTTGAGTATGAACTAAACTGGCTTGACCGGGCAATGAACGCATTACCCGTGATATATATTAAACGTCCCAGCAAAATAAAACTCAGCGGAGAGATAGCCCAAATTTTACCAAACCCCAATACCATTGAAAATGAAGAAAGCGGGGATTATAACGGAGTAGCAAAATTAGATGATTTTGAATCAGCGAATCAGGAAACTCCCATGAATGTCAATTTTCAAAAATGGACTCATGCCAGCAAACCTGAAAACACTTTTTTTAGTTCAAGTTTCCCGGAACGGGGTTTTCTGTTCTGGTATAATCCCTTTTATGTTAATAGCAATGGTGCAAAAACCTTTGGCATTTACACAAAATATATTTGGCCGCAAAAGGAAATTACGGATAATGACCAATATACCAATATTTTAACAGTTGTGTTGGATCCGGAAGTAAATGGGATTACCGGATTGGAAACGCAAAATGATGTCCGCCAGATTTGGGGTGGAATTATGCAGCCGATCTACATGTATAATCAAAGCAAAAGCAAATATATTGAGCTTTGGGTGCGGGGAGAAAAAGGTCAATTACAAATTGATATCGGGGAAATTACAGAAGACTGGTACAATACCGGATATAACCCCGCATTTCCCAATACTGAATTAGGAGACGGAAATAAAAATTATGAGGATATAAATGATAACGGCAACTTAGAAATATCAGATAATTATAATGAAGATACCGGTATTAACGGTCTGACGGACGAGCAAGAAGAAGCAAAGGGATGGGATCCCATTATTGATAATTTTGACAAAGAAGGATATAAAGCAGGAAAAGTACGTTTTTGTAACGGAACCGAAGGAAATGCCGGTACCGATGGAATTCAGCCCTATCCGGATACAGAAGATATCGACCGGGACGGGAAATTAGATCATGCGAATAATTATTATTCTTATTCTCTTGATTTAAATAGTGAGCAATGGCTTGCGTCAAGAACATATTTTGATAATGGAAATGCAACCGGTTGGAAACAATACAGAATTCCATTAACGGCTATAATTGACAGCGTGGGATTGCCAAGTTTTATGTCAATTCGTATGATGCGATTAAACATGTTTGGAGTGCAGGATCAAGACACCATTCAATTTGCATCCGTTTCTATCGTTGGGAACGAATGGCAAGAACTGGGTCTTGCAGAAGAGAACGATCCGTTTTATGTACTTGATGACAGCCGGTTTTTTATTACGGTCAAAAATACCGATGAAGACGCAGATTATATATCTCCACCCGGAATCAGCGGACGAGAACAAATTAATCCTTTGGGCGGTGGTACCATAAGAGAAAAAGAACAGGCTTTAGTGCTTAATTTTAACGGATTAAAACCGGGTGAATCTGCTTTGGCAGAAAAAATCATGCTGGAAAGTGAAAGTCTGCTAATGTATAAAAAACTTAAGATGTTTATTCATGGCAACGAATATGATTCTGAAACAGAAGCATTGGTTGCCTTGTTTTTACGCATTGGCCGGGGAAACATGAATGAGTATTACGAAGTTGTAACAGAAGTTTATCCCGGATGGGATGACCGCAACCATATTGAAATGGTTTTTGAACAAATCACAGCATTAAAATTACTGACAGAATTTGACGGCATTGAATATTTTTCATACGATAATGGAAACGTCCGGGAATACCACCCAAGAGAAGCCGGAGAATATACTGGCAAAATATATCGTGTCGTCGGGAATCCCTCCTTATCACGTATTGATAAAATGCAAATAGGTGTAATCAATGTTGATGGTTTCAGGGACTATATCGGCGAGATATGGATAAATGAAATGCGTGTAGTGGAAAGCAATAATGATCCGGGAATAGCAATGCGCAGTTCTTTTGATTTTAAACTCGGCGGCTTGCTTAGTTTCAACGCAAACGCAAGACATACTGATGCAGATTTCCGTCAGGTAAACCAACAAATGGCATCCAGACAAAGCACTAGCGAATCATATAACTTGATCATGACGGTGTACGCCAATAAACTGCTTCCCGAAAAATGGAAAATAACCCTTCCAGTCAATATGTCTCAAACAAAAAGTACCACAATTCCCAAATATCATCCGGGATCGGATATTCTTATGGGAGACACTCCGGACGACAGCCTTAAAACTATTACGCAAAAACAGTCCGTCAGCACATCAATTAAACGCAAGGGAAACAAGGACGATCCGTTGCTGACACGTTTATTAGTAAACCCTGTTCAGGCAAGCTTTAATGCTTCTCAAGTAATTAACAGCAGTCTGGAAATCCAGAACAAGCAAAACACTGCCTTAAGCGGTAAAGTATCCTATTCTCTGAATATTGACCGTGGAGATGGTATTTCTTATTTATCCTGGATTCCCTTTCTTGATGAAAAAACGAAGAATAAAAAATTTTACTGGAAACCATCTTCTTTTAAATGGAATATGAATGTTTCAGAAAGAGAAGATGAAAAAATTACTCGAAGCACACAAGACACAATTAGCAGTTACGCCTTTAATTTATCAAAGAGCATGAGCCTAAACTATAATCCATTTGAATCAATGAAAATTAATTATAAACGTACAAGCGCGAGTGATCTTCAGGATTATCGCTATAATGCCTGGAACATTTTTACCGATTTAACCTATGATAATCTCATGAATGGATTTAATGTCGGGGATGTTACGCGTATGACGGAAAATCTGAGTGTCAATTATAATCCGGATATTACTGTTTGGTTAAAACCCAGACTTTCATACAGTTCAGGATATAAGTATAACACCCAGAACAACTGGAACTATGCAAATGTTTCTGTGTCCCGAAAATATTCTGCTACAATGGCCTTATCGCCAAAGCAAATATGGGATACCTATGAAAAGAAAATAAAAGAACACAGAAAGCGAAAAGAAGCTAAAAGGGAACCGATTCCCCAAAAGAAAATCACAGCTTCCCCTAAAAAAGTTGTACGTAGGATAGATGAAGACATCCCGCCGGACGCAGAACCAAATAGTAAGCGAAAAGAACCGTCTGAACAAAAAGTATCGGGTCCCTCACAAAAAACAAAGGTATCACGAACAAAAGTAACGATGTCTCAATTATTGGGAAAAATCGATCCTATTCGCCTGAGCTATACCGAAAATTTACAAAAAACCAATAATGGTATTACGGGTAGTGACACAGGAAGAGTATATAAAGACGTTACTTATAAATATCGTTATGGATTTGGTAATTATCAGTATTTGCCGACAAATACCTTTGAAGGCAGTGTTAACAGACCGCTTTCTAACAAGTTATCACGATCATTAAAACTTTCCAGTGGATTGAAAATTACTCGATCCATTACTCTACACCTGAATTACAAACAAAATATGTCCACAGGGAGACAATACCAGTTTAAAACAACATCCGGAGATTATTATGATCAGATCATTCACATAATCACCTTTGAGGACACACTTGAATTATTACCTTACGATTCCTCATTAACCCGGAATTACATTCCTCTGGGCGAAACCGGAAAGGACGGCTTTGTTGCACCAAATTATTCGCTTTCATGGCGGATTAATCCCAGCCAATATAAATGGTTAAACGGCAAGCTAAATTTTATAAAGAGTATCAATTTACAGCACCAGATGTCCAGTACTGAAAGCATACGGTACCGCTTTAATAAAGACGAGGGACAATATTATATGGGAGAAGAATCATCTACTTACAATTTAAACTTTAGCCCTTTGCTCAAAGTGGGATTTGTATTTGCCGGTAATTTGCGAACTGATATTGGATATAATAGAACTATCAAAATTGATAATCAGGGTGATGTGATCATTGATTATCAGAATGCAAGTGTTACTAAGACATATAAAGAAAATATGACATTTAATTTATCTTATTCATATAATAAAGGGATCAGTATTCCGGTTCCCTTCCTGAAGAAAATTAAAGTTATCAATATGCAAAACGAGATTACATTCTCACTTCAGGGAAAATACGGATCCGATAAAAAAATCGTTAAGTCCAGCGGAAGCCTGAATTTTGGAGATCCGAAAAATTTCCGGGTAAACTGGGAAATAGAACCCCAGATATCTTACCGTTTTAGTAAAAATATCGATGGACGATTCTTCTTTAAGTACGGTCAGCGTATAGATAAAACTCAGGAATTGGATGGTGAAAATAAAACGGATAATTATAAGGATTTTGGCGTAACTGTCTCTATCCGGATCAGTGGTTAATTATATGAAACATTTTTTAATTTTTCTATTCATGATATCCGGACTATTTGCCCGGGAAATGCAGTTTGATCAATATCAGGCTTTTCAGTATCTGGAAAAACAGGTTGCTTTTGGTTGCCGCGTTCCCGGAACAGACGCACATCGTGATTGTCGGGACTGGATCATCGATATATGTCAACAGTCTGCGGATACCGTATTTGTTCAGACATTCAGAGCATACCGCCCGGTAACAAAAGATACCGTTGATGCCTATAATATCATTGCGAGAATTCGACCAAAACAATCACAGCGCGTTATGCTAAGTACGCACTGGGATACCCGGCCATTTGCAGATAAGGATATATTTTATTCCAATAAACCGGTCCCCGGTGCAAATGACGGAGCTAGCGGAACGGCGGTTTTACTGGAAATATTAGAATGCCTTACAGAATTTAACAGTGATATTGGTATTGATATTATCTTTTGGGATGCTGAAGATATGGGTATAGCAGGTAACGATATGTATTTTTGCCAGGGCTCAAAATATTATGCATATCACCCAATTTTCCCTATTCCACAGATCGGAATATTAATCGATATGATAGGCGACCAGAATTTAGAAATTCCCATAGAAGCAAACAGCATGCTCTATGCTCCTGAACTGGTATTGGAGGTATGGGATATAGCACATAAACTGGGATACCAAAACGTATTTCCCCAAAAAATTGGTCAGAAAATATACGATGATCATATTCCGTTAAATATTATTGCCGGGATACCAACTGTTGATCTGATAGATTTTCACTATTATCATCAGGGGCGAAATATATGGCACACTGTCCATGATCTTCCTGCCTATTGTTCTCCATATAGTCTAAAATGTATCGGAGATGTTTTATTATCTTGGCTTTCCCGAAAATAAGTTATTGAAATTGTTATATTTATGTGGTAAATTTATAAATAGAGGGGATTTGTGAACGAACAATACCACATACATAGAAACTCAAGAATATACCATAATGTTATGGAATGGAATGCTCCGGAATGGGAAGGGGCAGAAATTGCTGAAATTAAACATTTCCACCCCAAAAGCAGCGGACATCACCCAAAAACAGAAGTGAAAATTCAATATAATCAATTTGGGATTTTTCTTTTATTTCGCGTACAGGATCGTTATGTGCGCTCATGTCATTTAAAATATAATGACAAAGTACATGAAGACAGCTGTATTGAATGGTTTATTCAACCACCAAATGCTAAGGGATATTATAATTTTGAGATTAATTGCGGGGGAACATTACATATCAATTATATTATTGACCCCACACAGGATAAGAACGGTAAGCGAAAAAACATTCAGCCTATTTCTGAGCATATGGCAAAAACAATAGCTATTAAAAGCAGTTTGCCACATGTTATTGATCCCGAAATTATAAAACCAATAGAATGGTATTTAGCTGTGCATATACCTATGGCATTTTTTATGTATTTAACACCAATAGAAAACATAAATAGCTCAATCTGGCAGGGCAATTTATATAAATGTGGAGATAAAACGTCTCATCCACACTGGGGAGCGTGGAAGCCAATTGATGAATTGAATTTTCATCAACCCGCGTGTTTCGGGCAATTCATTTTTGATGATTGATCATAAATGAATATTATATTGTCAATATGAAGAAACGGCATTAGTAGAGACATTGTTATTTCCTAAAACTATAAGACGCTTGTCAACATTCATTGAAGGGGGATGTGTACATGAAGGATCTCAGGGCTATGGAGAATTTTATTGTTGGGGATATGATAGGGACGATTTTGTTTCTTGATATTAAGAATTTTTTAGGAATTTCAGATATTCTGACACCACGGGAGACATATCAGTTTATTAAAAAAGCAATGAAGCCACTGGCAATATGTGTTTCAAAACATAAAGGATATGTTTGTCAAATACAGGGCGATGCTATCATGGCAGTTTTCGGTCATGATTCCCCTTCCAATGACCATGCTAATTATGCCGTAAAATGCGCATTGGAGCAGCAGCAGATAATCGACGAACTCAACCCTGTTCTCATTAACAGTTATAAAGTGCCACTATCCGCAAGGATTGGAATTTGTTCCGGACCAATGTATGCCTGTTTTGTCGGAATATTAGGTAAAATTGAATATACAGTATTGGGTAAAACGGTAAATATTGCCTCACGGCTTCAAAAAATAAATAAACAATATGAAACGAATATCTTGATAGATGAGTCTGTATTTGGTTATATTAAAAGAAATATCGTTACCCGCAAACTGGATATGGTTGATATTGACGGATGCTCTGAATTATTACGCGTATATGAAGTGCTGTTTTTACGAGCCGGATGCCATGCGGAGATTATCCGGCAGAAGGAGTATTATGAAAAAGGACTTGAATGTTATCTGCAGGGAAAATGGGATCATGCCATTACATGGTTTTCTCAGGTTGCCGAAGATAAAGCAAGTTACCTAATGATTGAACGTTGCAAAAAACAAAAAAGCAGATCTCCGTATATTGACCCAAATACGGCAAAAGAATAAATAAGAGGTTTTCATGGAATATATACTTTTTTTTACAGGAATGATTATTGGTGCTGCGCTTGTCTATATTATTTTTCAACAACTTCGCAAGAAAGATAAAAACGTATTGGAAGAAGAACGAAATAATAAAACTGAAGCATTAAATCAGGCAATACGTTTTGAAACTGAAAATTGCTTGTTGAAAGAAAAAGCAAACGAAAATGAGGCAATGCAAAAAACATTAGCTGAAAAATTTGAGAATCTTGCGAATAGAATATTTGATGAAAAGGACAAAAAGAGCACAAATAATATTAAACTTGTATTAGAGCCTATTGAGAAAGATATATTGCAATTCCGCAAAAAAATCGAGGAATTAAACACCGGGACTACAGACAGAATGACTGTCCTGACTACGAAAATTGAAGACTTACAAAAGCTTAATCAGGCTATAACGGAAGAAACCTCTAATTTAACCAGGGCGTTGAAGGGTGATAGTAAAAAACAGGGGAATTGGGGTGAATTAATACTTGAACGGTTGTTGGAAATGTCCGGTTTACGCAAAGATATTGAATTTAAAACCCAAACATCTTTTACCGAAGAAGGTAGTCGCTTGCAACCGGATGTTATCATTATGCTTCCGGAAAACAAACATCTTATCATTGATTCTAAAGTGTCACTTGTAGATTATGAAAAATACATGCAGGCAGAAACAGAAGATGAAATGCAAGAACATAAAAAAGCCCTTATTCAATCCATGAAACGGCATATTGACGGATTACATGAAAAACATTATCAAAATCTAAAAAACATTAATTCTCCGGATTACGTATTTATGTTTATTCCAATTGAAGGTGGATTTGCAACCGTAATGGAACATGATATGTCCCTGTATCAATATGCAATTAAAAAGAATGTTATTATGATCGGCCCGTCATCCTTATTAGCATCTTTACGTACAGTATCATTTATATGGCAGCAGGAAAACCAAACTAAGCACGCCTTAGACATTGCAATAAAAAGTGGTGCCCTATATGATAAGTTTGTGTCATTTTATCAGGATCTGGAAAAAATCGGTACCCAATTGGCTACTACACAAAAAACCTACGATGATGCGGTAGGAAAACTGAAAACCGGGCGCGGTAATCTGATCAAACGGGCAAGTGAGATTAAGGAAATGGGCGCAAGAACGACCAAACAACTTCCTTCCTTATAAATAATTTAAAAAATTTGTTAACATTGTGGTTTGTTACGGGTCTTAATAGAGAGTAACAGGTTAGGACATGGTAAAAAAGAAAGAATTTGAAAATTGGATAAAAGAATACCATGATCGAATCTACGCGACGATCTTTCATATCGTGGGTAATGAAGACGATGCACTGGACTGCACTCAGGATGTTTTCCTGAAGGCATACAAGAAGCGTTCATCGTTCCGGGGCGATGCAAATCCCTATACGTGGTTGTGGCGAATTGCAACAAATCATGCTTTAAACTTTGTCACCCGGAATAAAACATCAATATGGAATGAGTATCATGAATTCAATCACATTGATACCGGTAAAGAAACTGAAATTCGCACATTCCAAAAAGAATGGCTACAGCATCTGTCGAAAATGGAACGCCAGGTTGTCGAAATCAGGATCCTTGAAAAAAAATCATTTCGCGATGTGGCAACTCTGTTAAACACAAGCGAAAACAGTGCAAAAGTTCTTTACCACAAAGCAATAAAAAAATTACAGCAGGTCGTAAAATGAAATGTGAAAATGCACAAGAATTATTTCCCGAATTACAGGATCACCCGGAACGGTATCCGGAAGCCGTGATGCATATTGAGACATGTTCTTCATGCCGGACACTATTCCATATTTTTGAAGGATTTACAAATAATAGTCTTGTACCATTATCAGAATCAAAACGAAAAGCAAGTTATCAAACGATTAATAAAAAAATGCGCAGACAAGATGTTATTGTTCTAACGCGGCGTATCACAAGCGTTGCTGCTGTTATTATGCTTGCATTAATATCAATATTTAATATTAATAGTTCGACATCATCCCCTCTGGCAGATATATCCGATGAGACTTTATTTTTGCAGTCAGGAATAAATATGATTCCCAAACTCACGATGGACGATAATGCCAAGATCGAATATTTAGCCCAATATGAAAATATTGATATATTAGGTGACCTGTTTTAACAGGTCCGAAAAGGAGAAAAAATGAAAAAATGGACTAGCATTCTCATCATAAGTTTATTTGTTGCAAGCAGCCTGTTTGCTGCAGGAAGGATGCAAGAAGAAGATTATATTAATCCCAGATACTACCAATTTATGGTTTACAGCTTGACTGAGAATCTAAATTTAACATCACAACAGGCGGAAAAATTATTTCCGATCATGCGGCCCTACCGCGAGGCAAAACGGCAGTGTCACGACAAAATGATCGCACTTAGCAAAGAAGCTTATCAACAAGACAATATTAACAAATCGCATGTGCAATATTATAAAAATGGGATTAAACTTTTGCGTCAAAAAGAATTTGAATTAGATGAAGCATTTTACGCAAAAATTGAAACCTTTTTAAGCCCGGAGCAGGTTGCAAGAGCCATATTTTTTGAACAGCATTTTCGAAGTGAATTATCCAGAGAATTAAAAGAACGGCATTATATGCTAAACAACCCGCCTAAAAAGAAACAGAATTATTGGTTTAACAAAAGAAATAAATAAAGGAGATTAAAATGAAACGTAAAGCACTTATCATCACAACCATCACTCTGCTTGTTGTTAGTTTCGCCTTCGCAGGTAGGTTCCAAGGGAATTATCCCGGCTTTAGAGGACAAGGTATAAACTATCAGGACTGTCAGATCCTGACAGAAGAAGAGCAGGTAAAAGTCCAGGAAGCGAGGCTTAAATTTGAAAAGAAAGCCATACCACTTCGCGCAGACATTAGGGTTCTGCGCATGGAGATGAACGAACTGATCCTTGCCGGAAAATCAAGCAAGGAGATCAACGGAAAACTCAGCAAACTGGATGAGACCAGAGCAGCACTTGCTTCAATAAAATTGAACCAACAAATTGAAGTTCGCAGTATTGTTGGCGAAGATAACTACAGAAAAATGGGAATGCGCTATAAAGCCATGATGCAAAGAGGAAGAAGGGGATATTATAGACAGGGCGGCAACTTGATGGGTGGCCGTGGCTATAACAATGACGGTCCTTATTGGAATGCTCCCAATAACCAAAAATAAAAAACCATCGATACATAAAAAACCCCGCAGCATAAAGTGCGGGGTTTTTTATTACCTGTAATTTTTCTTAAAGAATATGTTCTGCAAGAGCTTTGGCCAGTAAGTCACATTGATCAAAATCAGAACTTTTTGCAGTGTATTTTGCTTCAATAGATTCACCTACCGCTTCCCAGCCAAGCATCTCCACCAAGGCGTTAAGAGTTTTAACTCCACCACCACTCCAGGTCGCGGTTCCGATAACAGCAACATATCGGTTTGTCATTTTCCGCTCCAGAAATTTATCCACTATATTTTTGATGGAAGGAAACAATTCGTTGTTGTATGCCGGCGAAGCCAGAACAACCCCGCTATATTGCCAAACATCACTTAAAATATAGGAAGGGTGTGTTTTGGAAGCATCGTATACACGTACATCCGGAATCCCCGTTTCTTTTAATTTTCGAGCAATATAATCTGCCATTTCTTCTGTATGTCCGTACATGGATCCGTAGATAACCACAACTCCGGGCAAGGTTTCTCCTTTGCTCCATCTGTCGTAACGAGAGAGCACCCAGTTCAGATTTTTGCGAAATACCGGTCCGTGTGTGGACGCAATCATTTTAATAGGGACATCTTTCAGGAGTGTAAACGCCCGCTGTACATTTTTGCCATACTTGCCGACAATATTTGAATAATAGCGGCGCATTTCCTCCTCATATTCATTTAGATTCAATTCATCATCAAAAATCCCGCCATTTAGCGTTTTAAAACTTCCAAACGCGTCTCCTGAAAATAAAATACCATCCGTTTCATCAAAAGTCATCATTGTATCAGGCCAATGAACCATCGGTGTTGAATAAAAACGCAATTGATGTTTCCCGATAGACATGGTATCATCATGTTCCACGATTTTCTTGTTTTTCCATTCCCCGTAAAAACCGTCTAAAAAGCGAAAAGTAACTTTATTTCCTATAATGCAAAGATCAGGATAAGTTTTTAACAGGGAAATGAGCGAACTGGAATGATCGGGTTCGGTATGATTTACAATAAGATAATCAAGCGGTTTATCTCCAAGAATTGATTTAATTTCTTGGATGAACTGATCGGTTTTTGATGCTTCGACCGAGTCGATTAATACCGTTTTTTCATCATTTATAAGATAAGCATTGTATGTAATTCCCTCCGTTAGCGGCCACAGATTTTCAAATAAGGAAGTGCGACGGTCATTTACACCCACATAATATGTTATATCAGATAATTTTATATTTCGATTCATATCAGCTCCTTTTGCTGGTTTCTGTTCGATTATTTAAGATGCAATAGTATCCTATAAAGTAAAATACTAATCACGCAATTTTACATAAGTAACACCCACACCGCCATGTTCCGGTGGAGCAAATTTATATTCAAGAACGCGTGGATCTTTTGACAGAAAATCGTGAATTACTTTTTGTAAAATTCCATGGCCGGTACCGTGCAGGATCTCCAGACTGTTTAATCCGGATAGAACGGCATTGTCAATAAATTTGTCCGTTTCTACAAGGGCTTCTTCCGCGCGCTTTCCGCGAAGGTCCAGATGGTAACTACTGTCGGTAGTAGAGTGCGTTACTGTAGTAGAATTTGTTTGTCTTGGATCTCTCGCCGGTTCCAGCCAGTCCGCCTGAAGGCGTAAGCGCGAACCGTCAATATCCACCCATATCTTTTTCGTTTTCTGATTGATCTCAAGAATTATCCCGTTTTGTTTCATGCTGGTGACATATACGGACATCCGGATTTTCAAATCTTCGAAACGCAAAGGAAGAGAATGATCTTCCACTTTGTTTTGTGTCTTTTCATGCAGTATGTTTTGCACATTACGAAAAGTGCTTTGTGCTTCTTTGATAGTGTTTTTTCCTGCCTGCCGTTCACGGATTTCGCGGATACTGGCCTCCAATTCCTTACGAAGGTCCGCGACCATACTTTCCGCATGCTTTACAGCATCCTTTTCCGCACGCTTGAATTTCTGATCGATATCTTTCTTTTTATTGTTAATGTGATGTAATTTTTCAAGATATTCTTTTTCTTTTTGTTTAGTTTCTTTTAACTGCAGGTCATAGCGGGTGATCTTGCGCTGCAAATCCACAATAAGCCGCTCCAGCTTTTCACGTTGTTTACCTACGCGTTTCCGGGCGCGCTGAATTACCTTATCATCTAATTCATAACGTTTTGCGATTTCAATAGCATAAGAACTACCCGGAATACCACGAATGAACTCATAACTCGGTTCAAGACTACGGTCATTAAAACTCATACTCCCGTTTTCAAACAGCGGATTTTCAAATGCCAGGGTTTTTAACGCCCCGTGATGGGTAGTAGCGATCACAGTAGTACCCCGTTCGCTTAAGACATGTAATATCCCTTCTGCCAAGGCAGCGCCCTCATCCGGATCGGTTCCGGTCCCCAATTCGTCAATTAACACTAAGCTTTCTGGCGTAGCTTTTTCTATGATGTTTTTCAAGGATAGAATATGTGATGAAAAAGTCGACAATCCACCATCAATGGATTGCCCGTCGCCGATATCAACAAAAACGCGGTCAAACTCCGGAAGCAATGAAGATGCTTCTGCGGGAATCAGCATGCCGGCTTGGTTCATCACGGCAAGCAGACCTATAGTTTTTAGAGTTACGGTTTTACCGCCGGCATTTGGCCCTGTAATAATAATGCCGCATTTATCTTCCGGCATGGTAAGATTCAGTGGTACAGGTTCCCGCGTAAAATGCAATTCGAGATTACGCCCACTTTTTATCCGAAGAGATTTTTCCGAAAATTCAGGTTTATCACATTGATATTGTAGCGCCATGCGCCCCTTGGCTTGTAAAAAATCAAAATATTCCATAATGTCGATCAAAAGCTCAACCGCGGGAAGAAGAACGCGAACTTTGTCCGTTATTTCCAATAATATACGTCTAACCTCTACCCGTTCCGCCTGTCTTGCCTGATACAGCTCATTATTCATTTCCACAATAACCATAGGTTCTACATAAACGGTCTGTCCGGTTTGTGACTGATCATGAATAATGCCGGGTGCCTTGGCTTTGCGTGAAGCGCGAATAGGAATAACGTGTCTGCCGTTACGAAAAGCGACAGCATCTTCCGTGGCAATAGATTCCTCAAGCCACTGTGCAGCAATACCGTTTACTTTTGAACGAATAGACGTTTCAATTTTTCCGATTTTACGCCGTAAACCACGCAAGGCAGAAGAAGCACTATCTGCTATTTGCCGTTCGGAATTGAATAGGACAAAAATTGATTTTTCAAGAGCTTCAAGATCATGGTTGTATTGTTTGATAATTTTTTTTAATGCAGAATATTTCCCTTCGCGGGATTGAAAATACCGATATGTCTGTCGACCGTGCTGTAAAATTTCAGCAAAGACCCACAGCTCTTCTTCATTCAGCAATGTTCCTTTGACAGATGCTTTTTTGATAACAGAAATTTGCGAGGGAAACTCCAAAAGCGGTAAAGGAGTGTCCAGAGCAAGCAAATCCCGCATTTCCAAGGTAAGGGTTTGCTCATGCTCATACACATTGCGGGGTAAAAAAGAAACGCACTGTTGTGCCAGCAGTTTTCCATTCTCTGTAGCAGTATATCCGGCAAGTTTTCCCCGGACCAATTCAAATCCAAGTTGTTGATACAATGTTTTCATGCTATCCTATTATTTACATCAAAGAAACAGGATCGCGATTAATGGTTATTCGCACCTGTTTTTCATTTTGTTTAATATTTTTCAATATACTCATTAGGATGGACGCAGTTCGATTTCCGTTAGGGTCATGTTTACGTCCCGCTTTTATTAATATTTGCCAGCGTGTTTTATTTTTAATGCGCTCAATTGGAGCAGGGGCCGGACCCAGGCAATTCTCCCGCGGCAGTTTTGAAGTCAGCGAACGAAAAAGGCGGGTTGCCGCGCCTTCAACCTCTTGCGGTTTATTCCCACTGATCCGAATAAGAAATAAACGGCTGAAAGGGGGATAATGCAATGTTTTACGTTGATATAATTCCAGATTATAAAAAGCCCGAAGTTCTAATTGTGAAGCCATTTGGATAAGCGGTTCTTCGGGAGAAAAGGTTTGAATATAGACCTTGCCGGGGTACTGCCCGCGTCCGCTGCGCCCGCTTACCTGATAGATAAGGTGAAACAGGCGTTCTCCCGCACGGTAATCCGGAATACCGATTCCCGTGTCCGCATTGATAATTCCCACCATGGTTACATTGGGAAAATCAAGGCCTTTTGCGATCATCTGTGTTCCCAGCAATATATCATACTTCTGTTGTTCAAATTCTGTCAGTATCCGTACATGTGCATGCCGGGTACGAGTGGTGTCCAAATCCATACGTGCAATTCGAGCCTGCGGAAATAATGCCTGAAGTTCTTCTTCAATTCTTTGTGTTCCGCTTCCGGCGGGTTTAAGAGTATTGCTTTTACAATGCGGACAGGTTTTTGTCACCGGATATGTTGCATTGCACACATGACACATCAATTTATCCAGACGCTTATGGTAAGTTAACGATACGCTGCATTTTGGGCACTGCAATACCTGCTGACATTCCTGACAAATATAAACGGTATTGAACCCCCGCCGATTTTGTAAAATAATAGCCTGTTTGCCATTTTCGATAGTACGGTAAAGAGCTTCCAGCATGGGCTCGCTAAACAATCCCTTACGGGGTGTATTTATCATATCAATAAGTGATACCTTGGGTAATTGCGCTCCGCCAAAACGGGTGGTTAATTCTAATCGTTTATAGCGATGCAGCGCGGATAAATAATACGATTCCAGACTGGGAGTCGCGGAACCCAATATGACAGGAATATTAAGAATACGTGCATACATTACGGCCGCATCACGCGCGTGATAGCGTGGAGTCGGATCATCCTGTTTGTAAGATGCTTCCTGTTCTTCATCCACAACGATCATTCCGATATCCGGAAGAGGAGCAAACAATGCTGAACGCGCGCCAACTACAACACGTATTGTTCCGCGTAGCATCTGATTCCATGTCCAAAGCCGTTCAGCATCCGTCATCTGGCTATGCCAGATTGCCACTTTGTCGCCAAAGGTACTGCGGAACCGTGCCGCAATTTGCGGGGTAATGGCAATTTCAGGTACTAAGATCAAAACACTTTTATTGGCATCTAACTGCCGTCGCGCAAGATGAATATATACTTCTGTTTTTCCGCTGCCTGTTACACCATGTAAAAGCAGAGGGTAAAATTCATTATCATGTTTTATGATGTCTTCAATGACCGCTTTTTGTTCTTCCGATAAATGAATATCACGGTCGCGGTTCGCGGGAAAATGTTCAAAAGGATCTGACCGTATATCCATCTCAAATTTTTCTAATACATTTTTTTTGATCAGTGTATTCACAATACTTTGCGAGATGTGCAGTTTTTTTAATATGACCCGCACCTCTTCCTTCGGGGTATCAAGGGATAATAAAAGGTCAATGACCTGCTGTTGTTTGTCGGTTAGATTTGCATCATCTTGGATTAACTTTACGGCCGCGACACTGCGCAGTTTTTTTGCTTTAGGAAAAATATTATTTACCAGGAGTGTTTTGGATGCAATGCCCGCTTTTACCGCTTTTTGCCGTTCTTCGCTTAAGTCGAAAAAATCCAGCATAGACAATCCGGTTTCCGGAATATCCGGCCAGACAGCGGAATTTTCACCGTCTGCGACAAAACAATATTCCTGACGTTTAAATCCGATTTCCGAGGGATGCGCGGCGCGGAAACAGAGTCCGATCGGCGCCATGTAATATTCAGAGATCCAGCGTATCAGCTTAATAAGTGGCTCCGTAAACAGCGGTTTATCATCCAGAATACTGCTAATCGATTTAATGGTATAACTAGGTTTTGCGGGGAGAACAGGAAAACATTCAATACAATAACCCACCTGTGCACGGGGACCAAAAGGTGCTTTCACGCGCATACCGGGCTGAAGGGCCTCCTGCATTTCATCTGGGATGCGATAAGTAAATGTCTGATAAATGTCGCTTGGAAATGCGATAGAACAATACATTTTAAAAGTTAGCGGAATTAATACGTTTTTTCAATAGAAAAAGCAGGCAGCTAAAGCAAGGTGATGGGGAACACAAGGGGAGAGAAGAGAAACAATTGACAGTTGACAATTGATAATTGACAATGAAATCAAATGTAAAGACGCAATATATTGCGTCTCGGAAAACAGAAGGTTTGAGGTCTAAGGTCTAGGGAAATATCGTAAATGATTATTTACCGACATGGAATTTGGAAATGTTGTTCGCAGGGGCGAATCTATGTATTTGCCCGATTGGGTTTATTTATTATTTTGAGTACGTTAAGTATGCCGGTCAATGGGATTGAATATTTTCGGTGTAATTATTATAAAAACCAAAATAAAGCGGAATTGTTCATATTAGAATCATGTTTCTATGAAAAAGAACAAAAAAAACTTGCAAACGAAAAGTAATTATTCTATGTTTCTACCCATAGAAACAACGGGGGTTATTATGCAGTCATATAATGAAATTGTAAAGGTTTTTTGCCATATCGGTAACGAAAAAGATATGAAGCAATTTATGCGTGAAGTTTTAACGGAAAGTGAACTGGATGCACTTGTTTTCCGATGGCGTCTAATGAAAGACCTGTACCATGGAGAAACCCAGCGGAGTATTGCGAACAAATACCATATCAGTTTATGCAAGATCACACGAGGGTCAAAGATATTAAAAAATAAAGATTCAATCAGTTTAAAGCTGTTAAAAAAGCAGGAAACAGATACATGACAAAATTAGGATTTATGCCGGATGCGCAGGGAAACTTTGGAGAATACGGGAGTGCATTCTTACCACCGGAGCTTGTAGATGTAATGAAGAACATTGCGGAAGAATATGAAAAAATAAAAAACGAAGTAGACTTTCAGGAAGAATTATACGATTTATACGTTCACTATGTTGGACGCCCCAGTCCGATTTATTATGCACGCAGCCTAACGGAAAAAATGGGCGGGGCAAAGATATATTTCAAGCGTGAAGATCTGAATCATACAGGGGCTCATAAGATCAATCACTGCCTCGGTGAGGTTTTATTGGCAAAACGAATGGAAAAAAAGAAAGTTATTGCTGAAACCGGTGCCGGTCAGCATGGCGTTGCGTTAGCCACAGCGGCAGCTCTGATCGGCTTGAAATGCGATATATACATGGGTGAAGTCGATATTGCAAAGGAACATCCGAATGTGATCCGTATGAAAATATTGGGCGCGAATGTTATACCCGTTTCAACCGGAACCAAAACCTTGAAAGATGCCGTGGATGCTGGCCTTATGGCATATCTCGAAGATACAGACAGTCAATTGTTCTGCATTGGCTCTGTCGTAGGACCGCATCCCTTCCCGGCCATGGTCCGCGATTTTCAGACAGTGGTTGGTCGTGAAGCGAAAGAACAATTCATAACTATGACCGGCGCACTTCCTGACAATTTAATTGCCTGTGTCGGCGGAGGATCAAACGCAATTGGTTTGTTTACAGAATTTTTAGAAGATGAAAACATTAATATTTACGGTGTGGAACCATCGGGACTTAGTTTCAAGTCGGGAGAACATGCAGCAACCATGACCATGGGAAAACCGGGGATTATTCATGGATTTCGCTGCTATCTTATTCAAGATGAAAAGGG
Source organism: Fidelibacterota bacterium (assembly GCA_030620575.1). Taxonomy (GTDB): domain Bacteria; phylum Fidelibacterota; class Fidelibacteria; order Fidelibacterales; family Fidelibacteraceae; genus M50B103. The sequence goes on along the minus strand of JAUXEL010000003.1, from coordinate 3,760 downwards.
CGAACCGTTGCCGGTCTATTCCGTAGCATCCGGTTTGGATTATCCGGGTGTGGGCCCACAGCACAGCTATCTTAAAGATATTAAGCGTGTAAAATATGTTACAGCCAGCGATAAGGAAGCCATCGATGCTTTTTTTGAACTTTCCCGGGTTGAAGGTATCATTCCGGCACTTGAAAGCGCGCATGCAGTTGCTTATGCTATGAAACTGGCGGCTGAATTACCCAAAAATCAAACTATTCTGGTTAATCTTTCCGGCCGGGGAGATAAGGATATTGATTTTGTTGCCGAAAAGTACGGACAAGATTATGGAATAAGAAGTTAGAATATGCCCGGCTTCATTACCTTACGCCGTGATAAGCGGATTATCAGCTATCTGCTGATTGCTGTATTGTATGAGATCCTGAACAAAAAAATACCGTCATTCCGCCCCGATTAATTCGGGGTCGGAATCTAAATGTTTTAACCCGTTATGTGAAACAGATTAAAAAACGGGGCTCTTCCGGATTTCCTATGGACTCTCTATTCCCAAAATTCGCGTGTATAATTCTATATCATTCATATTTCAATTTAGATTCCTTTTCCTTTACTTTCCACTCTTTTCTCGGAAGAGCCAAAAAATGTATTAAACATTTGCATAGGTTAAAAGAGAGCTGTATATTTTTCATGTAATTTGAAAATGGGGAAGACCTGTGAAAATCAGGCGCAGTCGCGCTGCCGTGAATGGTGACGATTTCAACAATATACCACTGTCCCGAGGCTAAACTCGGGGTGGGAAGGTGTTGAAAAAGGATGAACCATGAGCCGGAATACCCATATTGTTATATAAGCTTCGCGTAAAAGGCTGAACATGAACACTCCATCACTATTTTCATGATCATAAACCACGGTTTCTGCTATTTGCAGGAATTACGCCATATAGAGGTATTTTTTTGAAAACTCTAAAACGTCTTTTCATGCTCATATTATTTTTCACTATGACCATTTATGCCGCGGAGGTCAAAGGTTATGTCATTGATGCAATAAGTGAGCGTGGTATTTCCTCGGCGAGTATCTATCTCAAAGATATAAAAACCGGAACAGTCAGTGAAAAAGACGGATATTTTTTTCTGAGTACACCGGAAAGCGGAACGGATACACTGATTATTGAAATGATTGGTTATCATAAGGTAAAGCTTGCGCTTCATTTCCCTCAAAGTAATGAAATGTTGATCGTACTTGAGCAAAGCGTGCTTGAGTATGGCGAGATGGTGACCGTAAGCGCGAATCGTATTCAAAAATCTCTGCGGGAAAATTCTGTTTCAATCGATCTGATCACTCGTGAGCTTATCGATGATGCAGGGGCTCAAAATGTCGCGGAGCTTTTACAATCCGTTCCTGCTTTGCAAATTAAAGATTATGGTGGTGTCGGGAATATGAAGACAATCTCTCTGCGAGGCGCATCTGCGGCTCAGGTGCTGGTTCTAAAGGATGGTCAGCGCATAAATAACCCGCAGAACGGTGAAGTGGATCTTGCTTTGATCTCTACGGAGCATATTGAACGCATAGAGATCGTACGCGGTGGAAGTTCTGCCATTTACGGGGCAGAAGCCCTGGGTGGGGTGATACATATTATTACCCGACAAATTGAGAAAAATGAGCCTTTAAAAGTATCTGTTAAAAATACACTGGCCTCGTTTCAGACCTATGCTTTCGAAAGCAGTCTGAATGCTGCCGGTAAATATATCGGGATACAGACAAATTATCAGTTTTTGCGTTCGGAAAGTAATTTTACTTATACGGATCGCTATGGCGCAAAGCATACCCGGCTAAACAATGATATTCAACGACATCATTTCTTTTCGCGTGTCAATTTAGCACCGGGAGAAATGTTGGCAAACTCGAAATTCGCATTGAGTTACAATTACCTCAACAGTGAACGCGGTGCGCCGGGAACGACTGAACCTTCTTATCTTCATGCTCGCATGGAAGATATTCATCATGATATGAATCTGGATATGTCTACTAAAAGCAAAGATCAACGCCATACAATACGTACAAATATATACTATTCAAACCACTTGAACCATTATCGGAATGAGGACCCTGCTGATGTTCTTATCGCGATTAATGATCAATATACAACGGAAGCCATGGGCTCGGAATTACAGTTCAATTCAGTATTCTCGTCCAAACTTATGCTGAATTACGGCCTTAGTATTCGTGGTGATACTTTTAAACATCATCGCTTGAATCTGCAGTATCATCGTCTTAATTATGATGCCTATCTGAGCGACGAAAGTGTATTTAACTTTGCATCACCCTTTATTGCATCCTTAAGGATAACACCCGCATTACGTTACAATGGAAATTCTGATTTTACGGATCAACTAACACCAAAATTTGGGATAATTATGCATTTGGGGCAGCGTGGCATGCTGGATCTTATGGCTAATGCGGGATTAAGCTATCGGGCACCAAGTTTCAATGATCTTTATTGGCCTCAGGATAATTTCGCAGTCGGTAATCCGGATCTTGAGCCCGAATCCGGACAAGATTGGGATGCCGGAATACGTTTTCGGAGTAAAAAATTATCTATAGAAAGCAGATATTTTAGAAATCACTTGAATCATTTGATTATCTGGGAAGATCATGCCGGTATCTGGTGGCCCGAGAATATTTCGGAAGCACGTATTCAGGGAGTTGAAAATGCACTTAATATCCAAGTGATAAATAATTATTTTGATATATCCGCCAATTATACATTTATGGATAGTCGCAATTTATCCGAGCAGGTCACTGATAATAATAAGCAACTTGTCTATCGTCCCATGCATAGTGGGAATATTATACTTAGAGCATCTTACGATGATTTTTCACTACAATTTTCTACAAATGCAAATGGAAAACGATACACTGACAGGAGTAATACCGAGATTCGTGCTTTGCCGGCCTATACTGTCAGTGATCTAAATTTAAACTATACTTGGAAATGGAGAGATCTTGCATTGCAATGTGGTGCACAAATAAAAAATATTTTTAATACATCATACAGTATCATGAAAAATCTTCCTATGCCCGGAAGAGAATATCGTATATCATTAGGTCTGTTATTTAACAAACACAAAAAGGAGAAAAAATGAAAAGGAAATCTTATTTAGCACATCTCGTTGTGCTGTCAATTGTTGTTGTGCTGGCCGGTTGTTGGCTGAGTCCCTATGTCCCTCCAGTAGGTTTTGATTCAAATGAAGCTGTCTATGTCATGAATGGTGGTTCCGAAACCATATCAATCATTGATATTGAAGAGGACACAACATATAATGATGTGGCTTTGACAGGAAGATGGCCCAATCAAATACTTTTACATGATGAAAAAATATATTGTGTAAATTCCGGCGCAAACTCCATTAGTATTTATGATGCGGCGAGTTTTGAGGAAGAATTACCGATCTTGCTTGGTAATGGGCAAAACCCCATGGAGATGTTGATCACGGATGATGATATTCTCTATGTGAGTTGCATGATATCTAACTCAGTTTTACGTATAGATCTTGCAACAAAAGCTGCAACGGATACTATTACAGTTGGCGTATCACCTGCAGGTATTGCCCAATCTAATGGTAAAATATATATCGCAAATACTGCAATGGATGCATCCTATAACTATGGTCAAGGAACGGTATCTATAATTGATGCAGATGATGGCACTTTGCTCAAAACAATTAATGCAAACATGAATCCTCAGGATATCGCGGTGGATGCGCAAGGAGATGTCCATGTACTT
>JAUXEL010000054.1 GCA_030620575.1 Fidelibacterota bacterium | reverse complement strand
TGAAAGACCTGCTTTTTACTTTTTACTGCTTCTTAGCTGATTGCTTCTTTGCTAACTGCTGAAAGCAATATTGTATTTTTCATATTCAGTCTTGAAACATTAAATTTATTTTCGTACATTAATTAACTAGTTTTTTATTGAAAGGATTCATTATGGAAAATATATCCTTCTCATTTTCCTCATTACTTATTGGATTCGGTGTCGGATTACTGGTGTGTATTGTTGTATGGATACAAGCCCGCATCAAGATAAAATCACAGATCAAATCCTATGTTGAAGAAAATGAACAATTAAAAAGTCATCTGAATACCCAGATGAATATCTCCGCAAAGGGTGCTGAGTCCGTCCAAAGTGAACTTGTTAATCAGCGCAAAACCATTGATAATTTAAAATCTACTATTTCTGCTTTAAAAGAAAAGCCCGGGCGGGATAAACTGCATGTACTGTATGTATATGATAAAGCAATTCATATCATGTTTGAAAAACATCCGGGATTTGCTACTATGTGGGTTGGCGTTCTTAAAGAAGCCGAGACCGAAATTGAAAAAGCAGAAACCGGCTTCGTACCGCTTATAAAAAAAGTATTTCGCCCCACACCGCCACGAATTTCTGTAAAATCGATCAAACCGGATGATGAATAATAATAACTAAATATTGCTGATATATCTGGAGGGAATGTGAATGAACGGTTTCATATTGATATCATTTCTATTTTTTACATTACTTGTTGCATTTCTAACCTGGTTTCTTACTCGCCGTCAGGATATGCATTCACAAAATGGCTATTTCCTTGCCGGTCGGAATCTGAGTTTCCCGCTCATCGCGGGCTCTTTGCTTTTAACGAATCTTTCTACCGAGCAAATGGTAGGCTTGAACGGAGCTGCCTTCACCGATGGTTTTGCCGTCATGGTCTGGGAAGTCGGCGCGGTTGTTGCCCTCCTCGCCATGGCCCTTTTCTTTTTACCCCGTTTCCTGAAAAGTGGTGTGACCACCGTTCCTGAATATTTGAACATCCGTTTTGGCACGCGCACCCAGTTTATTACAAATATTATCATGCTTTCTGCCTACGCCCTTATCCTTTTACCTATCATTTTATATACGGGAGCTCTTGGACTTATTGGCATTCTTGATCTCCACTCTTTACTGGGTATCGAATCATCTGCTACTCTCTTGATTCTGATCGTTATTGTGGTTGGCATCGTTGGCTCCGTTTACGCACTCACCGGTGGCTTACGAACCGTGGCTGTTTCCGATACTCTCAATGGTATCGGTCTGCTTGCAGGTGGCTTCCTGATCACCTTCTTTGCTTTCAAAGCACTGGGTGATGGCAGTTTTCTGGCAGGTATCTCAAAACTTGACGTCATCGCACCGGAAAAAATGAATTCAATCGGAAGTACACAAAGTTCCGTTCCATTCTCTACGGTTTTCTCGGGTGTGATGCTGTTGAACTTTTTTTACTGGACCACGAACCAACAGATCATTCAACGCACTTTCGGAGCAAAAAGTCTGGCGGAAGGACAAAAAGGAGTTTTGCTTACCGGAGGATTAAAATTACTTGGACCAATTTATCTGGTTCTTCCGGGCATTCTTGCGTTTGCTCTGTTTGCCGGACAAAATATTAAAGCGGATCATGCCTATGGAATGCTGGTTAACCATGTCCTGCCAACACCCCTTGCCGGCTTCTTTGCCGCAGCTATGCTGGGCGCCATCCTTTCCAGTTTTAATTCAGCATTGAACAGCACCTGCACCTTGTTTAGTCTGGGTATCTATAAAGAAAAGATAAATCCCAAAGCAAGCGAAAAGCAGATCGTACGTTCCGGTCGGATATTCGGTATTGCTCTTGCTGTTTTTGCTATGATCGTTGCTCCAATACTTGCAAGCACCGGTAGCATTTACAGCTATTTGCAAAAAATGAACGGTATCTATTTTATCCCGATTTTTGCCGTCGTTTTGATGGGGATGCTGACCAAGCGGGTACCATCAAAAGCAGCAAATCTTGGATTGATCTCGGGGATCCTTATCATTGCTGTTGGATATTTTGTCCCACCTTTTGACGGGATCGTCGCGCAGATGCATGAATATCATTTCCTTGGACTCGTTTTTATATATCTAATCATTATGATGCTGATTGTCGGAGAAATACATCCACGTAAAAATGAATTTATTCAGCATGATGTGAAAGCCGTGGATATGACTCCCTGGAAACACGCGAAAGTGGTTAGTGGTATTTTATTGGCAGTGATTATTACGATTTTTGTGTTGTTTGCTGATTTTTCTGTGCTGGGATAAGAACCTCACACGAAGACACTAAAGTATTCAAGGCACAAAGTTTATTCAATGAAAACATAAAGGAACAGGCATGCCTGTTCCCTACATGTTTTATTATTTATTGTTTACGATTTACGGTTCACTTCTTCGACGACACGTCGTATCCCAGTTCTTTCCATTTATTCAGGATATCCTGTTTTGAATAAAATCCGGTATGGCGGAATATTTTTTCTCCGTCTGCATCGTAAAATATCTGTGTCGGAATATATTGAATGGCATTTTGAGCAGCGCGTTGTTGGTTTTCCTGCTTTGATACATCTACCAACTCCAGTTCAAATGCATGCGCATATTCTTCTTCCAGTTCCGCCAAAATGGGCTCCATTGCACGGCATGGCGGACAGGTCGGCGATTTAAAATCAACCATTTTCGGAAGACCTTCAGTGGGTTTCACTGATGCCGTCTTTGCTGTGTCACTTTTTTTTATGTCTGTTTTATCGCCGGGTGAACAAGCGGAGAACATAAGTACCCCGACAAGTAAAATGACAGTAGCAATACTCAATAGAGTCGATCGTCTGCTTAGGTGTTTCATGTTTTATCCTTTTTTTATTATTTCCTTTAATTCATGCAATGCCGGGACATACCCGGCAAATTTAACCTTATTATCAATGACTAACGCAGGAATTGTCATTATTCCAAATGCCAGGATTTCGTTAATATCCGATACTTTTGTTACGGTAATTCCTAATTTCAATTCTTCAACAGCCTTAAGGGTTTGATCCATAAGTTGATTGCATTTTACACATCCTGTTCCTAAAACCCGAATGTCCATGTTTGTTCCCTTCATTTTAGAATGGTATCATATTTAATATTAGTCCTACCACGGTGAACATGACCAATAGCAGAACAAAAAAGATCAACAACAATTTGGGTTTCATCACTTGTTTCAAAATGATAAATTCCGGTGCACTCGCGGCAACGGTACTCATCATAAATGCCAGGGTTGTTCCGACGGGCAGTCCTTTTGCAAGAAGAGATTCAGCAATGGGGATCATTCCGCTGGCATTGGAATACAGCGGTATACCCAATAATACAGCGCCCGGGACACTCCACCAGCGCCCGCTTCCAAGATTTTCAGTAACAAAACTTTCCGGTACAAATCCGTGCAGAAGTGCTCCCAGTCCGACACCGATAAACACCCATTTCCATATTCGACTTAGAATGGTTTTCAATTCGTTTTTTGCAAATGTATGCCGTTCCTGAAAACGCATTTTTGTGCTGCCAGTGTGATGTATCGGTTGCGCTTGCTGATTTGTAGTTACGGCAAGTGGCACCAGGTAGCGTTCCGCCTTGATCGCATCAATAAAAAACCCTCCTATGACACCGACAATAATACCTACAGAGACATAAATGATCATAAATTTTATTCCCAATAGTCCACCCAACAGTACCACCGCGATTTCATTAATAATAGGAGACGTAATTAAAAAAGACATGGTAATACCAATGGGAATTCCAGCCTGTGTAAATCCGAGAAACAGGGGAATACTGGAACAGGAACAAAACGGTGTGATTGCGCCGAAGCCGGCTCCAAGAAAATATCCCGCAAAGCGATTCTTTCCTTTCAGAAAATTCCGCACCCGTTCAATGTTTAGCGAAGCCCTTAATAATCCGATAATATAGATCATAGAGATAAGCAGAAAAAATATTTTTGTAATATCCTCAATAAAAAAGTGCATACTCCCCGCCCAATGGGATTCAGCGGAGAAATCAAACCATTTATAAACAATTACATCTGCTAATTTTGTAAAGATATTAAACATACGGAGTGTATTTTTCCGGATCTACTGGTTTATGCGTTGTTCCTTTAAACAGTCGATAATATGAATTATACATTGCGCTTCTAATCGATAGTAAACATTTTTTCCGCGTTTATCATCTTCAACAATATGTACTTGTTTTAAAATAGAGAGGTGTTTTGAAACAGTCGAAAAATCAAGATGTGATGCTTCGACAAATTCGCACACACATCGTTCTGTATCTATCAGCTCTTCCACCATCCACAGGCGTGTCGGATGTGACAGTGCTTTAAATATAGCGGACAGATTTTCTAATCGTCTTTTTTCTATTGCTTTCATAATCGCTTCTTTCATTTCGTTATTTGGCAATATAACCAAGTGTTATATTAAATGCAAATATTTTTACCCGGTTTGAGAAAAAGATGGAGCGAAAATGTTCAACCCTTCAATTTCATTCAGGGTTATTAGGATTTCCAACTCATTTCCCGGTGCTTTGCACCGGGTTATTAGCTTGTTCAATCCCTCCCATCTTCGCCAAAGTACAGCCTACTTCGGCGTAGTGAAGGAGAGCTGACTTCCAACTTCTGACTACTGACTTCTGGTTACTGACTACTGACTTCTGGCTACTGACTTCTGTCTTCTGTCTTCTGCCTACTGTCTTCTGCCTACTGTCTTCTGACTTCTGGCTACTGACTTCTGACTACTGACTTCTGACTACTGACTTCTGACTACTGACTTCTGACTCATGCTTCACCCGTCTTCGTCCCGATATACATCCCCGAAGCTTCGGGGCCGGGCAGGCGATTTATTCTCTTGACAATGTTTGAAATTCCTGCGAACTTTCAGAATTATATGACGGAGAAACAATGGCAAAACCAATACGCCGGTCACGTTGGATCATTAAAGAACCGGAAGACAATAAGCGTCTGCATTTCCGAGCCATGCATGAAAAACGCCGTCCCAAAAAATCATTAATATGGCATCTTATTGTATTTCTTATTGTCTTCTTTTTATTCTTTTATTTCCTGCGATAAATCTTTCGGTATTCGTATATACTGTACCAGGATCAGGGACACTATCGCCAGAACTGCTCCCGCAAGGAACGGTACACGCCAATTCATTATCCACATCATTCCACCCAGCACCGGGATGATCACAGCAGAAATATGATTTATCGAAAAACTGACCGCAATCGATGGGGCAATATCCTTTGGATCTGCGGTTTTTTGAAAAAAGGTGTGAATACCAATGGTAAAATTGAAAAATACATGGTCTAAAAGATAGAGAATTGCCGCAGCAACTTTGTATTCCAAGACAGCATATCCTATAAATATCATGATCAAGAACAGATATTCAAATGAAAGCATACGCCGTTCACCGAAACGGTTTATAGCTTTTCCTATATACGGACTTATTATCCATGTTATCAGGTTATTCAGAACAAACAACGCGGATATTTCCCACACGGTAAATTGATATTTTTGAACCAGCATAAAAACGGCAAAAACCACAAAAATTTGCCGGCGCGCCCCGGATAAAAAATTCAAGGCGTAAAACAGCCAGTATTTCTTTCGAATAATCATTTTTTTATGCTGTATCGGCGCATGTTTATTAGTTGGATTCTGTGTTAATGAATATAATCCCGTGCCAATAATCAGTATACCAAACACAGTATATGTAACCGGCATCGAGATATCGGTAAAACGGAAAACCACCCATATCACAGCGCCTATAATAATATTTGCAAGCGCCGAAAGACTTCGCCATCGCGCTAAAATAAGCGGGGTTTGCTGTTTATTGAAATATTGCAATACCAGGGATTGGCGGGTTGTTTCAAAATAATGAAATCCCAGGGACATGATAAATGTTGTAAAAAGAAGTCCTTGAAAGGAGGGAAATAAACCGGTAATGATAATTCCGGCACCAAAAAGCAGCACCGAATACGCGGATAGACGGTGTTCTCTAAAAATGAGTAATACATAAATAACAAGAAATGTTAAAAAACCGGGGACTTCGCGTAGTGACTGAATAATTCCCATTTGCAGTCCGTTAATACCTATTTGGTCAACGGCAAAATTATTTAATAAGGTGCGCCATGCCTGATGTCCCGCTGTAGCAACAACAACCAGCAAGACCAGATATTTGTACATGGGAATATTTTTTATTTCTTTAGGAAACCTATTCATCTTTTCCTTATCCATTTTTAATGTATGAAGCTTACAAAATACCTTTTATTTATCCAAAATAAATTAGAAGTCAGCAATTAGCCAAGAAGCAAAGAAGTTAAGAAGCAACTTGTATGGCGTAAAAGACTGTTGAGTTTGGAGAAAGAGGTTTGGGGTTTGGGGTTTGGGGTTTGCGGTTTGAGGTTTGGGGTTTAGGCTTGCCCTCCCCCGAATTAATCGGGGCCAGCTGGCGGAGAAGGAGGGGTTTAGAAAAATATCGTAATTATTAATGAAATCCGTAGAGAAAGGGTATTGCCTTTTCTGTGCAAAAATATATAATCGAATTCCAGATATATTGTAAGGAACGGTTTGAAATCGCTTACTGATATTAAGTTTAATATAAACAGAACTATTCTGAAAAATTAACTCAGGGGGGGTGCACTTTCATTTTGCCAATAACCATTAGTAAGTAAAATTGCTGAATTAATATAGCCGGAAAACGGATTACCGGTTACCGGTAAAAAAACATGGAGTAAAAAAAAAGAACCCGCACCGATATTTCGTGGCGGGTTCTTTGTACGCCCGAGAGGACTCGAACCCCTAACCTTCTGGTCCGTAGCCAGACGCTCTATCCAATTGAGCTACGGGCGCAAAAATCTATCAATGATAACGTAGCGCGTACGGGGATCGAACCCGTGTTACCGACGTGAGAAGCCAGCGTCCTAACCGCTAGACGAACGCGCCATGTTTCGCTGGGTTGCAGGGATTCGAACCCCAATTCTACGGTCCAGAGCCGTATGTCTTACCATTGGACGACAACCCACAATCTTAAAAAGCCGTCAAATATAAAAATATTTATTTTCAAAGCAAATGTTTTTATAATTTGCGATTGTTGGACATTTTTCATTTCATCATCATTATAAAATTCATTATTTAAACCGGAATGAATTTAATACACTTCTCATATAATTCGGACCATAAAATTACAATATGTTTTGCTTTGCCGAGATACCTTGTATTTATTTTCTTTTCTTGATATATTTCGGTATAAAAGAGGAGCTTATCTATGTCAAACACAATAAACGTTCAATTACAAAGCTTAAACAAGGACATGACATTTGCCGCGAAAGGATCATCGGGGCATTGGATCATGATCGATACCGATGAAGCTATCGGTGGAAACGGAGCCGGCACCAAACCACTGGAAATGCTGTTAGAAGCATTGGCCGGATGTACCGGGATGGATACGATTTCAATATTGAGAAAAAAGCGTACTCCATTCAAACGCCTGGAAATCCGGGTAGAAGGTAAAAAGCGCGAAGAACATCCGAGATCATTTACTCATATTCATATGTATTTCACACTTTATTCGGATGGCGGCGAAAAGGCCCTGCGTGATCTGCAACGCGCCGTTGATCTAAGCTACGAAAAATACTGTACTGTTTCCAATATGCTTAAAGCGACAGCAGAAATTACTTATGATACCGAGATAGCAAATGAATAATGATGTGATCCGGAAAAAAAAACTGGCACGGGATATCAGTCACGTGGAAAATGCTTCCGGAAAGGCTGAATCCCTTTTGGATACCGCCTGGAAAACCGGAAAGCATGCATATCGCATAGGTATTACAGGTCCTCCGGGAGCCGGCAAAAGCACCTTAGTAAACTGTCTTGCAGCTATTTACAGCGATGCCGGGATACAGACTGCTGTTATTTCTGTGGATCCCTCCTCTCCCTTTACCGGCGGAGCAATTTTAGGTGATCGTATCCGGATGAATGAACTTAGTCACCGTAAAAATGTTTTCATCCGTTCTATGGCCACCCGTGGAAGCTTGGGTGGCTTAAGCATGAAAACACATGATGTTTGTGATATACTTGACGGGCATGGATTTGACATAATTCTTATTGAAACTGTCGGGGTTGGTCAGATCGAACTTGATATTGCCCAGGCAGCGGATGTGACGGTAACCGTGCTGGTTCCGGAATCCGGGGATGATATTCAAGCCATGAAAGCCGGCATTATGGAGATCACAGATATATTTGTTGTTAATAAGTCAGACCGGCACGGAGCCGAAGCGATGGTTCTTAATCTGCAATCTTTGGCTGCTTTGCGTCAAAAATATACCACATTACCATGGGAACAACCGGTGATTAAAACCGTTGCAACTATGCAGAAAGGAATTGATCAGGTATTTGAAGCGCTTGAGCAATTCAAAAATATGTTGGTAAAACAAGATAATTGGCAAACGATCCGAAACGAACGTATGAAAAACAAGGTATTACAATTGGTCAATGAATCCCTTTCCGAAGCCTTCTGGACCCCGGAAAAACGTAAAATATTACACAGTGAGTTACATGCCATATCCCCAAAAAAGCAGAGCCCTTTTTATATCGCAAAAAAGTTACTGACTTCATTGGGAAAAACTTGACAATAAACCAATTAATAATTACATTTCGCGGTCAAAATTAATGTTAGGAGACAATAAATGAAACGAATTTTACCATTACTTGCTATCGTAATTAGCGTATTTATGCTATTCAGCTGTGGCGCAAAAGAAGTTGTAGATGACACCCCTGAACTCGTTGTTGAAACAACTCCTGTTGTTGAAGAAGCACCCGCGGTTGAGGAAGTAATTGCTGTGGAAGAAGCTGTTGTGGAAGAAATTATTCCTGAGGAAGTTCCTGAAGAAATTCCCGAAGAAGTTATTGAACCCGTTGAAGAAAGTATTTGGGTAAAATATATGATTCAACCCAATGACTATCTGACCAAAATTGCTCTGCAAGAATATGGTGTTGTCACTATGTGGAGAACTATTTGGGATTGGAATCTTGATGTTATCGGGGATAATCCTGATTTGATCTACCCCTTTGAAGAACTGTCACTGCAAAAAGAAGCATATGAAGCACAGGAAGTAACCCTTGAATATGTTGATTATACCGTTGAAGAAGGCGAAACATTATGGTGCATCGCTGAAAAATTATACGGTAATTCATATGCATGGATTGTTATTGTACGCGACAATTTAGATATATTGGGCGATGATTATAATGTCATCACAGCCGGCACAGTTCTTAAGATCAGAACTCAACTTTAGATTATACAATTTTTGTTGAAAAAACCCCTCGCAATGAGGGGTTTTTTATTATATCAAACTTTTCATTATTTGCGCCCCGGCCATACATAATTTATAAAATTTAAATTTAAATTGTCAGCTGTGTTGTGTATATTTAATTTATGAATGGTATAATACTAATTTCTGCTTACAACAGTGCCGCAACGCTGCCAAATGTTTTGGATGAACTGAAAGACCACAATTATTTAAATATTGTGCTTGTTGATGACGGCTCTGATGATAATACGGCTGAAATTGCGCGTTCCTACGGAGTGCATGTTATTCAGCATGAAAAAAATTACGGAAAAGGCGCGGCACTGCAAACCGGTTTTCATTATGCCGCCGGGCAGGAGATTGATTTTCTTATCACCCAGGATGCAGATGAACAACACCCGGTACGATTTATTCCTGATTTTTTAACCTTGCATCAAAAATATCCCGATGCCGTTCTTCTGGGCACACGGCAACGCAATAAAAACATGCCCTGGACTCGCAAATTCAGTAACAGCGTTTCAGCATTTCTAATTTCCAAACGCGCAAAACAGAATATCTACGATGCCCAGTGTGGATTCCGTCTTATTCCAAAACGCTATCTTTCCTGGCATTTTTCATCCCTTCGTGGCTTTATTTTTGAATCTGAAGTACTTATTGCTTTAGCAAAAAATACTGTTGATTTCAAATTTGTTCCTATTCCCACTATTTATTCTAAAAGTCAAAGCAAAATGACTTATTTTGATTCTACATTTG
>JAUXEL010000018.1 GCA_030620575.1 Fidelibacterota bacterium | reverse complement strand
GGCATTAACTCGTTAGCTATGAGCTTCGGGTAGACTTGCTCAACCCCGCCATGTAGATTCCATACACTTTAATTTACAACATTTTTTAGTACTAGGTAGTCTAATGGAAGCTTCGGGGTTCCGTACGTCGTCGCCAATATCAAACATTACCGATTGTTATTGGTGGATACAAATCTGCATCATCTAAATAAATTCATCGATTGAGGAATTCTTTCTTCTATCTTCTCCCCCCTCCTAATTTAGGAGGGGGTTAGGGGGTGGTAAGTTTTATCCTTTAACAAACGTCAGTTTTTCCCGGTCTTTTTTGACATTGGGAAAGGCCAGAAGTTTGTTATGCATTGCGACATAGATCCCGGGCGGAACCAGATTCACAGAGAAAAGGGCTTCGATCACATTTTGCGCGGCATCCGAATCCTTAAATTCATAGGGGCGCATAGCGCCGGTAAAGATAACAGGACACAAAGGTTTATCAATTTCCTCATACAATAATTGTCCGGTCTGTTCCAGGGTATCCGTACCGTGCAAGATGATTATCGCATCGGAGCCTGTCATTGCCTGACGGGTTATATCGAGAACAATTTCACGGTCACTGTCTGTCATATCAAGAGAATCCTTAAAGATCACATTACGCTGGCTAATGGACATATCCGGAAGTCGCAAAGTAGCCAATATCCGGGAAAGAATGGAATGTTGATTTTTTAAACTGCCGGTATGTTCATTATAGGTTTTTTCAATAGTTCCGCCGGTCGTAATAAATGTGATATGTTTCATGTAAATCCTGTTATAAATTTGAGACACATAAAGATTACAACAATATTTATATTGTTTTCAAGTATTATCAATCCCCCTGTGTATTATTGATATTTTACAGTTAAATTAAATTTTTATACATGCTTTATTGTTAAAATTGCTCTCTTTTTTTATTATCGTCACAATATGAAAAGATTAGCTGAAAGAATCAAAAAACGGAAAATCGAGAACAAACTCATATTATGTGATTTAAGAATGGATTCGATTTACTTTTGATCATAATTTTTTTATATTACCTATTAGAAAATACTATTTATTTTTATGCTAATTTTCAATACGATGCAGTTTACAAAAATGATACGCCGGCAGAAACGGTATCTGTGCTATAATATAAGATAAGGCAGACAAGGAGTTACCATGAATCCATTCGCTACAGAATTGAACGAACGCTTGAAAGCAAAAGCACCCGGAATATACAATATGCTTTCTCGAAAGGGAAAAGAGTCCTATTTCCCTAAGACCGGGATATTATCGCAGAGTATGCAGGCAAAAGGATCAGCAATAAACGCAACCATCGGAATGGCTTTTGAAGATGATTTCTCTCCTGTCCATTTTCGTTCTTTAAAACGCTTGATAAACCTTGATCCCAAGAAAATTTTTCCCTACGCAGGATGTAGCGGACTGCCGGAATTGCGCAAGCGATGGAAAGTCATGCAACTGCAAAAAAACCCTATTTTGCAAGGAAAACCCACCAGCCTGCCGGTGGTTACCTGTGCCCTTAGCCACGGTTTGAGTATTGCTTCTATGCTATTTCTAAATCCGGGTGATACGGTTATTATACCTGATTTGTACTGGGGAAATTATAATATGCTTATAAAAGATCACTGTGATGCAAATTTTGACACCTATCCTTTATATAAAGGTCAAAAAATGGATCTTGAAAGTCTGAGAGACCGGCTTTCAGGAACCAGTATCGGTAAAAAAATAGTTGCAATGAATTTTCCGAATAATCCCACGGGATATACTCCGACAGAAATCGAGATGCGGGAGATCACAGATATTTTGAAAACAAGTGCTGAACACGGAAATCATATTATTGTTCTTTGCGATGACGCGTATTTTGGATTGGTCTATGAAGATGGCGTGGAAAAACAGTCGCTCTTTGCACATATTGCTGATATTCATGAAAATGTTTTAGCCGTAAAAATCGACGGTGCCACAAAAGAAGATTATGTCTGGGGATTCCGGGTCGGCTTTATCACCTATGCCGCAAAAGGACTTGATGATGATGTGTATAGTATCCTGGAAAATAAAACTGCCGGCGGCATTCGCAGCAGTATTTCTTCATCACCCCATATTTCACAATCATTGCTTCTCGAAGCATATCGCGATCCTGATTATCAAGCGGAAAAACAATCGAAATATGATTTGCTCAGATCGCGTTATGAGACCGTTAAGGCGGTAATTGCAGCAAACGGCAAGCGTTATAAAGAATTTTTCACACCACTCCCTTACAATTCCGGCTATTTTATGTGCGTATCTCTCGCTGACGGTCTCGATGGTGATGCAATTCGTAAGACCCTGATAGAAAAATACAGCACCGGTGTTATTTATATACACGGCGTTATACGTCTCGCGTATTCTGCCGTTGCGAAAGATAAAATTGAGACCTTATATGAAAATCTCTATGCTGCGTGCAAAGAGCAATAATATCCAATGAAGGAGAACGAACATGGCAACGATCGGACTTTATCGTAATGGCAAGGAATTTCAACGCATAACATCACAGATTCGGACAACTATCCAGTCTGCATTTTATCGAAATAATATTATACCGGTTAATACCGTTGCAGAGGCATATTCTTTGGCACGCACATCTCCGGGAACTATTGAGCTGACCAGGATGCCCATTTACAAACCGGAAGAGCAGGATCTTCCGAAAGATGCAAATGTCCTTTTATTTAATGACGGTACGGTATTTGGTCGCTGTGCTGCTGCGCGCCGTATTGTTGATGAACCCGGCGTGGATATAAAAGAATATTCCGGAAAGATCCGTGAAGCGGTCTATGGAACCCGGGACTGCAATATGTATCATGCTGAAACAGTCATAGGGCTTGATGAAGATTTTATGGTAAAAGCCCATTTTCTTGTTCCGGAAGGTCACGAAAATCTGCTTTTATCCTGGATGTTGAATTTTCAATATTTTAATGATGAAATAAAAGCTCTTTACAAGCGCTCCCGCGAGCTTCCCGAAGGAGATGTTTATATTTTTTCCGATCCGGACTGGCAACATGAAGACCATCCACTGGGATTGACCTTTTTTGATCCAAATTACAACTGCGCTGCACTGCTTGGCATGCGGTATTTCGGTGAGCACAAAAAGGCAACCCTGACACTGGGATGGGGTATAGCCGCGCGCAACGGATACGCATCCTGTCACGGCGGATTAAAGCGATATAATCTGAAAAACAACAGAAAATATACGGTAGCGGTATTCGGTTTATCCGGCTCCGGGAAATCCACCATCACTCATGCAAAACATGATAATAAATACGATGTCACAATTCTGCATGATGATGCATTTATTATCAATGCCGATAAAAAATATTCCATTGCACTGGAACCGGCCTATTTTGATAAAACCCAGGATTACCCGATGAATTGTGAAGATAATAAATACATTCTTACCTTGCAAAATAACGGGGCGGTAATGTATGAAGACGGGAAGGTTTATCCGGTGACGGAAGATGTCCGTAACGGTAACGGACGTGCGGTAAAATCAAGATTATGGTCGCCCAACCGGGTTGACCGTGTCAATGAACCTATAAACGCGATTTTCTGGCTGATGAAAGATCCGACGATCCCGCCGGTTATCAAACTGGATGGTGCCGCTTTAGGTGCCGCCATGGGCGCAACACTTGCAACCAAGCGAACAAGCGCGGAACGCCTGGCACCGGGTGTCGACCCGAATGCGCTGGTCGTTGAACCTTACGCAAATCCTTTTCGCACCTATCCCCTGTTAATGGATTATTCTCGCTTTAAAAAACTGATCGAAGGCGGCGTGAATTGTTATGTGCTGAACACCGGTTTTTTTATGGGTAAAAAGGTCCAGCCGAAACATACACTCGGCATTATCGAATCTATTATCGAAAAAACGGCCGAATTCAAGCCATGGGGGTCTTTTAACGATATTGAAACTCTGGATATTGAGGGTTTTGATATATCTCTTGACAACGCAGAATATCGCAAGGAATTCATTGCCCGTTTTAATGACCGCATTACCTATATTGCTTCCCGTGAGACAGAAAAAGGCGGTATTGATAAACTTCCGGCAGATGCGCTTGAAGCATTGGAAGCAGTGGTTAAGAAGTTAGGGAGTTGATTTGTTGATTTGTTGAAGATAATAAATAATCAAATCTTAAAATTTTCTTTGCGTTCTTTGTTTCTTAGTGTCTTCCGTCTTCCCCGACCCCGAAGCCTCGGGGCGGGGCCTAGCAAGCAAGCACGGTTCACGCTTCACGGTTCACGGTTCACCCCTCTTCGCCTTCACTTCGTTCGGCTACGCCGGGCAGGTGATTTACGGTTCACGATTTACGTGCCAACTCTATTTTGTTTGCTTGGCTTTCAGCTTGAATCCCCATCTAAGAGTAAAATACCCTTCGCTAATGGTATTATCCGCCATCGAGTAAGCAAGCATGCGATCCACTTTCGGGGAGCAAACCATCCAGTTAAATACATCCGTCGGTTCAACAACTTCTTCCCCGGCAACCTTTAAGAAAAAAAACTGAATTTCTCTTTGCTGCTTTTTTTCATTGATCGTTACACTGATTTCCGGGTGATAAAGCTCCCCTTCATCAGAGATCAGGAAAGAAAAACGATTCCCGGTTTTCATAGCCTCGGGATGCTGCTGAAAGTAGAGTAAAAAAGACAAGGTATGGTGTAGCGGTTTGGGTGTCGGAATAACATGAAAATTACGGTAATAAATACTGTCGTTGCGAATAATTTCAGAATAATTTTGATGAAAATCATCCTGATGAATGGTTTTTTTCAGGGAATCCATATGGGTACATAGCGTATCGGTATAATAGTAATACCAATTATCAATATCATAAATTTTATCAAAAGCACCCACGGTAAAGGCATGGTAGATAATCTCGTTTACATCGCCATCCAGTTGCCGTTCTATAACCTCTACGCCGGCAACATGAATGCCCAATATAGAAACATCAAAAAAGAGGGTGTCGGAAGCCCAGAGACTCCCGGATAACAGGGCAAGAATAATATAAATTCGTTTCATCATTGTTTATTATATGTTTACCAGTCCGGTAGCGATCAACAGATAGATCAAGATACCAAAAATATCAATGGTGGTAGTAACCAGTGGACCGGTAGCAATAGCCGGATCAATTTTCATTTTACTGAAAATGATCGGTAAAAGCGTGCCGGCAAAGGTGGCCAGGGACATAGCAATAACAATTGCAATTGCAATTGCAGTACTTAACTCGATACAGTTTATCAGAGAATAGTCATATCCGCTGCTATGAAAAACAAAGGTCATTAAAAAAGCAATTCCACCCAGGCCAATACCGTAAATAAGCCCCAATGTCAATCCTACCTGAAGTTCCTTGCTGATAATTTTCCTTATGGTGTCCGGGTTTACCCGGCCGCTCAAAAGCCCGCGTGTAATAATGGTAGAACTCTGAGTCCCGATATTCCCCCCCATCCCCGCAATAATAGGAATAAATGACATCAAAACAATAAAGGTACTGAGCAGGTCGTGGAACACGCCGATAACAAGTGCTGCAATCAATCCGCCGATATACGTTGCCATAAGCCACGGAAAACGTTTCTTGATGGTTTCCCAGGTAGACTTCAGGATAATGTCTGTATCACGCCCTAAACCAGCCATTTGGAGTAAATCTTCCGTGGCCTCTTCCCGTAATACATCAATAATATCGTCAACCGTGACTACACCGATCAGTTTATTTTCATCATCTACAACCGGAACGGCAATAAAATTATAGCGTGACGCAATGCGAGCTACTTCTTCCTGGTCCGTTTCCGGGGGAATACTGATCACATCTTCAACCATGATATCGGATAATTTCTTTTTCGGATCATTGAGAATAAGTTGCCGTAAAGAAACCACGCCGACAAGATGATTCCGTTCGTCAGTTACATAAATATAAAAAACCATCTCGGTGTCGGTACTTTTCTGTATTTCTTCGGTTGCCCGGGCAATTGTATAATCCTCAAACAAACGAAAAACTTCCGGATTCATGATACCGCCGGCTGTATCTTCGGCGTATTTCATAAGAGCTTCTACTTCGCGTGATTCATCGTCTTTCATCAACTTTAGAAGTTCCTGTTGTTCTTCCTCCGGTAGCAGATGCAGGATGTCAGATTCATCATCATAATCCATTTCACGAAAAATTTGAATGACATCAGGGCGTTTCAGGGACTGTAATATCTCAACGATAAAACTGTCGTCAAGCTCCGATAACACCTCTCCTTTTTTTTCGTTACCTTTTATCAAGGAGAAAAAATAAAGTCGCTCATGAATAGTAAATGAGCGAAACAATAAAGCCAGGTCAGCATGATGTGTTTTATCAATAATATTGATTAAATTAATTTTAGCACCGCGCCGATGTAATTTGCGATAGGTATCAACAAGTAAAATTACTTCATTATTCCTCATTGATAACTCCTTCTTTATCATGCTTGCGTTTACGGTTTATCTTGATATTCTGTTTAATATTAATTAGCCCTATCAACAATATTATAATACTACCTATCATTATTGTCCAGGGGACAAATGATTTTGCATATACAACGCTTTCGCGTATTTGGGGGAAATTAATATCAATCAACACCATAATATTAAAAATACTGTGAATAATAATACAGGGAATAATAGAATAAAAAGAATATGATACAAATCCCAAAATCAACCCGGCGATAAAAATAGCCGGCGCATGCGCGAAAGTCAGATGGCTAAGCGTAAAAACCAGAGAGGTTACAATAATGGCAGCCGGCATGGAGAATTTATTACGGAACATGGCCCGCAAAAGATATCCCCTGAAAATAGCCTCTTCAACAATGGGGGTTATCAGTCCGCTGACGATAAAGATCAGAATAAAATTCAAGGGGTACAAAACCTTTAAATCAGTTTGTGGATTACGTGTAAACTGAAAAACCGATTCAGAAAAAATATCAATAAGTTCAATCAGGAAAAACATTCCGACAGCCACAAAAATAATGTCACGAAACGCTAAAATAGATATTGGCCGTATACGGAATGAATGTTTGATGGATTTTTTATTACCCCAAACATAAAGGAGCAGAGGGACAAGCAGTAACAACTCAAATATACCCAAGACAATATAACGCAGAGCTTGTGGCGTATTCCCCATAATAGCATCGTTATAATAAAATCCCGTGATCAGGATAAGATAGGCAATTAAACTCATTAATAAAATAAGCAGGGCGATCCGATAATTATAATATCTGGGCATCATAGTTAACTCTCCTATATGGTGATCTCATTTTTTTTGTTAAATGCTTTCATCTCACCGTCTACGATAATATTAGTGACTCCCCGGTACCAAATGGATTCAAAATAGGGGTTATATACAGTAACATTTTCGATGGTTTCCATAAGTATTTGAGATTGCGGATGTTTATCGCGAGACCAGTCGGAAGGCGGTGTGGGCATTTGTTTGCTGGAATCCGATAGAATATAAAATTTCTTTTCCCTTTCATCTGCGATACGCAGGGCCGAGTGGGTTCCGATCTTATTGATAAAACCCCGGTGCCAGTACCAGTCTGCTCCCACAAGTACGAGATCGCAGCGTGAAATTGCCAATTCCATAGCGGCATCTGTATATAGGGATACCGGAATACCGGCCCGACCCAGATACTTCGCAAGTGCCAGTCCCTCTCCAACCGGGCGTGACTCTGTTAATATTACCTCAAATCGGCGGCCTTTACTGGCTGCTGCCATAATTGCTTTACGTACAACAGAACTGTGGCTAAAAGTGAAAATTTTAGAACCGTCTTTAATCAGTTTGTTAACACAGATATCTATGGTTTTATCAATATTTTTTTTAACCTTGTCACCGAATATCGATAAAATTTCCGGAATGCTTTTTGGGCTTTTGTCAATTTCTTTCAGCATAAAAGTCTGCAGGTTGGGAAACATGGCAATCAGGGGATGCGCTGAAGTGGTTTCCTTGTATATGTATTCCAGAGCCTCTTTTTGTCCATCTGCTGTGAGTTCATTGTTTTCCATGAAATAACGGTTCACAATATTGATGTACTTGAATAAAATGGTAGTTGCACCGGCTTCCTGCTCCATGAGCAGAGCTTCGAATTCAGGATAATCAATCATCATGTTAATTCTCCTCTCGCGGCATGGCGACCGCACGCTTGTTGTGATTGCGGATAAGTGCCGTCTGGAAATCAAATAAATGCTGAAACATTGAAATATCTATCTTCAATATAGATTTTTTTGCGCGTTCAAACTGACCGTTTCTGCGACTGAGTTCCGCGATATAATAATATATCATTGATTTCTCTTTCTCGTCCAGATTTCCAATAAGCAGCGCTTTGGCATATTGAACAATAGCTTTTTCGCGATAAGCATTAGCTGCTTTGATATCTTTGTCATCTTCATAAAGCCATGACATACGTAAATACGTGTCAGCAAATACGATAGGCTGTGCCGCGATCTGCTCCAGCATGAATAAATAATGCTCAAATAATTCCATCGTTGTTGGATTTGTATCCGCGAACCGTTGCTGATAGATATCCGAATTGATCAGTTCGGAAACCAATTCTAACTCATTGGGGATCTGAGTAAAATCATGTGTAATATAAAAACAGTGGTGGCAGAACACTAACCAGGTATCCAGAATATCGTCATCCAGAGTGCGGACACGGAAATCGCTTTCCACTACATCAACAGTATATAATTCTTTTACCGCGAGGTTGTTGACCGGCTGACCGCAAACGGGACATACGGCTATGTTCGTTTCGCTGTTATCGTCATGCCCAAATGTGTCATGTTCGTATAATTGTTCTGTCATTATTTATTCCTTAAAAAGGAAGTTCTTCTTCATTGTCGGGTAATGCCGGTTCATCTTTCTTGGGTGCTGTATCGGGACGTGGTTTTGCCTCTTGTTTAGCGGGCGGTGCATACACACCGCTGTCGCTCTGGCTGGCTCGATCCAAAAGCATAGCGGTATCTACCATAATTTCGGTTGTATAATGTGTTACGTTACTTGAATCGGTCCATTTACGGGTTTTCAAACGACCGTCGATATAGACCAGGCGACCTTTTGTGAAAAAATTGCCGATATATTCCGCGGTCTTGCCAAAGGCCACACAGCGGTGCCATTCGGTACTATCGTTATAATTACCCTCTTTTGTTTTATAGGTTCCATGTGTCGCGACAGAAAAATTCGTGACAGCGATACCGTTTGGTGTAACCCGTTGTTCCGGATTTTGGCCCAAGCGACCGACTAATACTACCTTGTTCATTGAGTTCTTATGCATTGTCTTCTCCCTGAAATAAATTCAAAATATGTTGCGCCTTGACGTGTTGTCCATAAAGCAGTGCTATCACGGTTTTTCCCTGATGCTTTGCAATAATGGTTTGATATACTATCGGAGATGCCTCAATGGCATCAACCGGATAATCTAAATGCTGACCCGCGCGGATCAATATGCTATTCCCGGAGCTACAGAAAGACGGGATCTCGTAGGGATGCGACATATCCGGGAACCGTACACCGAATACATCATTATTATGCCCCCGCAAAGGATTTACTCCGGATACATTGATGTGATCCCGCACACAACGTACGGCATCATCTGCAAGCGCATCAGATTGCATGGTAATCAGTAGAATGTCCTTTTTCCGCGCAATATCCTGCGCCGGTAAATAGGTCTCTACCGCTTCATAGTTCCAAGATGAAGGCAAAATTCCTTTAGTATTTAATGCTGTAAAATCTATCCAGTCCATCATACCCCTTATGTGCTTCGAGCCCCGAATATTCCGGTTCCGATCCGTAGCATGGTTGCCCCTTCTTCTAATGCGATCCGGTAATCATTGGTCATCCCCATGGATAATTCATGAAACCGGATATGTTCGGTTTCCAGTTCCGTGCATGCTTCCGATAGTGAACGCAGCAGAATAAAGGAATTACGAATCCGGTCTGTATCATCCGTATATGCCGCCATTCCCATTAATCCGTGTACTTCCAATCCCGGATATTCCCGGATGTTTTTTACAAATGCGTTTACATCCTCCGGTTCAATTCCCGATTTGTTTACTTCACCGGAAATATTTACTTCAATCAAACAGTTAATGCTGTGTTCACTATGAGCAATTATGCGTGCAAGTTTCTCTGTCTGCAAACTATGAAGCCAATCAAAATTCTGCAAGCATTTATTTGCTTTGTTTGACTGCAGGTATCCGATAAAATGCCGGGTAATTCCCGGGAAAGCATGCGTATCAAATTTTTGCAGAGCATCATTGATACGATTTTCGCCAAGATCCAGAATACCGGCTGCAACTGCAGCTTGCATTTTTTCAATGGACTGCTTTTTACTGACCGCGATCAGGCAAACCCGATCGGGGTGCGGACTATAATGCCGAATGTCTTCCTGTATTGTCTGCAGCTGCTTTTTTATGATATTATTTCATCTTCCATATCTTGTAGTTCATTGTCTTCGTCTTCTGATTCCTTCACATAGCGGATAGCGGAAATTTGGTCACCTTCATGCAGGTTAATTAATCGGACGCCTTGTGTGTTGCGTGACAAGGTATTGATCCGGTTAATATGTTGACGAATTAATAATCCGTTTGTGGTAATGATCATGAGATCATCAGAATCCACAACTTCTTTGAGAGCAACCATTTGACCGACCTTCGGAGTGGTCTTGATCGTTATAACGCCCTTGCCTCCGCGATTGGTAATGCGGTAATCAATAATATTTGAACGTTTCCCGTATCCGTTTTCACTCACAGCCAATACCGTAGCACCTTCCCGCTTAACCACAACCATATCTACCACGGCATCATCTTTCTTTTCCAGAGTTACACCCCGGACACCCGTAGCGCTTCGTCCCATATCGCGAACATGCTTTTCGTTAAAGCGAATGGCTTTGCCTTTGCGGGTACCCAGAATAATATCATACTCACCGTTAGTAATATCTACGCCGATAATATCATCGCCGTCTTTCAGATTTACCGCAATGATACCGGTACGGCGAGGGCGACTGTAAGCATTGAGTTTTGTTTTCTTAATGGTTCCGTTTTTCGTCATAATAACAACAAATTTATCATCTGTAAATTCACGGACATTAAGGAAAGCCCTGACTTTTTCATCTTTTTCGCATTCGAGCAGGTTAACGATCGCACGTCCCCGTGTTGCCCTGCCGGCTGACGGAAGTTCATGCACTTTTAACCAATATACTTTTCCTAAATTGGTGAAAAACATCAAATAATCGTGGGTAGACGCAATAAACAGATTTTCGATAAAGTCATCTTCTTTGGCGGTTGCGCCCTTCTTGCCTACTCCACCGCGCCGCTGTGCGCGATAGACATTGACCGGAGTCCGTTTGATAAAGCCGTTATGGGTAATGGTAATTGCCATCTCTTCATCTGCGATCATATCCTCAACCGAGAAATCACTTGCATCATCAATCATTTCCGTGCGTCGTTCATCACCGTATTTTTTCTGAACTTCACGGACTTCCTCAACAAGGATCTCCATACGTTTTAATTTGTTTTCAAGAATGAATTTTAATTTTTCGATCTGCTTTAGAATAGCAATGTATTCCTGAATGATCTTTTCACGTTCCAATCCCGTTAGTTTTTGTAAACGCATATCCAATATGGATTGTGCCTGAAGCTCTGAAAAGTCAAAACGCTTCATCAGGTTGAGACGGGCATTGTTCGTGCTGGCGGATTTTTTAATAATACTGATCACTTCATCAATATTATCAAGGGCAATTTTGAATCCCTCCAAAAGATGTGCGCGTGCTTCAGCTTTGTTTAATTCAAATTGGGTTCTGCGAACGATAATACTATGCCGGTAGGTAATAAAGTTCTGCATCATATCTCTAAGCGACATGACCTTGGGAATCCCGTTGACCAATGCCAGCATGTTAATTCCAAAAGTATTTTGCAGATAGGTGTGCTTATAGAGATTATTCAGCACAACCTGGGGTTCAAAATCCCGTTTAAGTTCCACCACAAGGCGGATACCCTCTTTATCGGATTCATCTCTCAGATCACTTATGCCTTCAACCACCTTGCTGCGCACCAGTTCGGCAATACGTTCTACCAAATTGCTTTTGTTAACCTGATAAGGGATCTCGGTAAAAACGATCTGTTCGCGGTTATTGCGTATTTGTTCCACATTGGCGCGCGCTCGCAGAGTTATCTTTCCGTGTCCGGTGTCATAAGCGGAGAATAATCCTGATTTACCGTATGCCAATGCGGCAGTCGGGAAATCGGGTCCCTTTACATATTCCATGATCTCCAAAGTAGTGATGTCCGGATTATCCACGACAGCACAAATTGCATCACATATTTCATTGATATTATGCGGCGGTATATTGGTGGCCATTCCTACAGCAATACCTGTCGCACCGTTGATCAGCAAGTACGGAATCTTACTTGGAAGAACGGTCGGTTCTTCCAGTGATTCATCAAAATTCGGAGCAAAATCAACGGTTTCCTTATCTATATCAGATAAAATTTCTTCAGCCATACGTGACATCCGCGCTTCAGTATATCGCATAGCGGCGGGACTATCCCCGTCGATAGAACCGAAGTTGCCCTGACCGTCAACCACACAATACCGCATCGCAAAATTCTGAGCCATTCGCGCCATAGCATTGTAGACCGATGAATCGCCGTGCGGGTGATACTTACCAAGAACATCACCTACGATACGTGCTGATTTTTTATAGGGCTTATTGTGTTGCATGCCCAATTCATACATCCCGAATAAAATACGGCGGTGAACCGGTTTGAGTCCGTCACGGACATCCGGGAGGGCACGTGATACAATTACCGACATTGAGTAATCGAGATAACTACTTTTTAATTCTTCTTCAATATTGATGGGTATTATTCGTTCATTAGCCAATTTTTCCTCACTTTTTTATATTTATCCAGTATAGCTCTACCGGATAATGCTTATACATCAAGATTTTTTACATATTGTGCGTTTTGTTCAATAAAATTACGGCGAGCCTCAACACTTTCTCCCATTAAGACAGAAAACATATGGTCCGCAACCGATGCGTCTTCCAGGGTCACCTGGAGGATGGTGCGCGATTCCGGATCCATCGTGGTAGCCCACAAATGTTCCGGATTCATTTCTCCCAGACCTTTATAACGCGAAATCATTACTTTGCTTGCTTTCTCTTTCTGCATCCGTACAAGCAATATTCCCATTTCTTCATCATCATAAGCATAGCGTTCCTTGTTGCCCTGTTTCAAGCGGTACAACGGAGGTTGAGCGATGTATACATGTCCAAACTGCAACAGATCCCGCATCTGACGAAAAAAGAAAGTCAGAAGCAAGGTGCGAATATGCGCTCCGTCAACATCCGCATCGGTCATGATGATGATTTTATCATATCGGATCTTCTCTACATCAAAATCATCCCGGAGTCCCGCACCGATCGCGGTAAAAAGAGCCTGAATTTCTTTGTTCTGCAGAACACGGTCATAGCGGGCTTTTTCAACATTTAATATCTTGCCGCGCAGAGGCAGAATAGCCTGAAAACGGCGATCGCGACCCTGTTTGGCTGAACCGCCCGCGGAATCCCCTTCTACAATATATAATTCGCAGTGCAAAGGGTCTTTGATGGAACAATCTGCCAACTTACCGGGCAGACCGCCGAGTTCCAACGCATTTTTCCGGCGGGTAAGCTCTCTTGCTGTCCGGGCGGCTTCACGTGCTTTTGCGGCCATCACGGATTTTTCAATGATCCTTTTGGCAACAGCAGGATGGGTTTCAAAGTACTCGTTCAGATTTTCCATTACGAGACTGTCTACAATACCTTTGACCTCGCCGTTTCCCAACTTGGTCTTGGTCTGTCCTTCGAATTGCGGTTCCGGAACCTTCACGGATAATACGGCCGCAATCCCTTCGCGGGTATCTTCCCCGCTTAAGGAGAAATTCTTGTTCTTGATCGTTTTGAACATATTGTTTTTTTGCGCATAACTATTCAGGGAACGGGTTAACGCGGTACGTGCACCTGTCAGGTGAGTGCCGCCCTCAATGGTGTTGATACAATTAACATAGGAAAAGAAGTTTTCATTGTATGTGTCGTTATATTGAAAAGAAAACTCAACACCGACATCATTCCGTTCACCTTCCATATATACCGGCTTAGGATGCAGTGACGTCCGGGCTTCATTCAGGTAAGAAACAAATTCTCCGATCCCGCCCACATAATGGAAAACATCTTTTTGATCCGTATTCTCATCAAACAATGTAATATGAACATTCTTATTCAGAAAAGCCAGTTCACGCAAACGTTCCCGTAAAATATTATGTTCAAAAACAATTTCCGTAAAAATCGAATCGTCAGGCAAAAAGCTGACAATGGTGCCATTTGTTTTGGATTTTCCGGATTCTTTCAATTGTGTTACCGGTTTCCCGCAGGAATATTCCTGTTCATATATCTTATTGTTTCGGAAAATGGTAACCTTGACCCATTTGGATAGCGCATTCACAACAGAAACACCTACCCCGTGAAGCCCTCCTGATACCTTATAGCTGCCTTTGTCGAATTTTCCTCCGGCATGCAGCATGGTCATAATAACTTCCACTCCGGGCTTTTTTTCAGTCGGATGCATATCTACCGGCATTCCCCGACCGTCATCTTCTACACTAACACTATTATTTTTATGAATGGTGACAATGATCTTATCACAAAATCCTGCCAGCGCTTCATCAATTGAATTATCAACAACTTCATATACCAAATGGTGAAGACCGCGTTTCCCGGTATCTCCGATATACATGGCGGGGCGTTTCCGAACGGCTTCAAGTCCCTGTAATACCTTAATTTTATCCGATTTATAATCGGTTGCACTACTGTACATAGATCTCCTTCAATATTTTATGTTTCAATGATAGTTAACTAAACCGTATGTCATTTATAATACCCGGTCCAAAACGTGACGCATATTTTTTCAGAATTTGGGGCTTTTGCATTATCAATTCCTGGCGCCAGGTGCTATTTTTTACACTAATATTTAACACTCCTTTGACGACCCTTACGGGGACCGAAACATCCGCGATAACATCTCCGACAATCTCATTCCAGCTGGTGAATGCCAAGTGCTCTTCCATAGCGTGTTTACCTACAATTCGAGCAACAATTTTGTCCACTGAGGTCGTAATTTTTTTCATGCTATAATATAATAATATTTGTACTGCTAAACCATTGTTATTATACTTTAATTATTAGAGAATAAGGGTGTTTGATGGTGATTTTTGACTGCCTGTTATACAATGTTTTTTATTGTTTTTCAAAACGAAATAAAAAACACGTTTTATCTTTAATTCTTTCCTTGTATATTTATAATAATACGGGATAAGGATATTCATGATAACAGATCCGAATAAAATATTTGATACAAAATCAGCCGCTGTTCAGGCCCTGATATCTGAGCGTAATTGGGAGAAATTAATCGAGCGTAATAAAATAATACGGATCCTTGATTTTTTAAAAAATGATATTGTCTTCGGATTTACGAAAAAAGCATGTCTTCCCGCATCGGAGATTTTAACTGCCGGACATGGCCAGGCTTTGACGAAAAGCATTTTACTGAAAACTCTTTTTGATGCCTGTGGCGTACTGTGCCGTTTTCATGCTTTCAAAATTAAAAAAGAATTGTATAAAGGACTGGCACGTCCCTTTGATTACAAGCTATTGCCTAACACATTGATCAGTACCTGGATTGAAGTTTTTTTTGAAGAACAGTGGTTGGTTGCTGACGGAATTTTATTGGATTCAGGCTATATGCGGGGACTACAAAACGGTATCCTGCCGTCAGAAGGCGAATTTATCGGCATGGGAGCAGGAATCTTTTTATCGGGCAATTCCCGCACGATCTGGAACGGAAAAAATCATACGTATTGTCAACGGGCGGCCATCGCGGAGGATATGGGAATAATTGATAATTTTGAATGGTTTTTTTCGGAATATAAGCCGGAAATAAAACAGCTTGGCAAAATATCACATAAATTTGCAAACATGGTGATCAATACCGTACGAACGCCGCAGTAAAAATTTTAATTTTCTATATAAAAAAGCTGGCTTAATTGTAAAAATGGGATGAGCTATTCAATGAATAGTCCCGCCCCGAAGCTTCGGGGCGGGGATGAAAAGAGTGAAATGAGCCGGGGTTTTAACCCCAATGGAAAGAAAATGAAAAATAATGGGTTAAAACCCAATTATTTATTGAATTAAATAATC
>JAUXEL010000195.1 GCA_030620575.1 Fidelibacterota bacterium | reverse complement strand
TTGTTTCATGAGGCGATGAAGCTGGTGATCATGCATCAGCAGGGATCCGCTTCTTTATTACAGCGCAGATTAAAAGTCGGGTACGCTCGTGCCGGTCGCTTAATTGATGAACTGGAAGAAGCTAAAATTGTAGGACCTTCTTTGGGTTCCAAAGCCCGTAAAGTGCTGGTTGGTCCGGACTACTTTGATCATTTAGAATCAATTGATGACGGTTCTTTTGAAAAGGATGATGAATGAAACACATTGAAAATATTATATACCCCTACAAAAAAGCAGAATTTTTAATTAATTATACTCTTCCGGATAAGCCTTCTGATGTTACATTGGTACTCGGTCACGGAAAATATAATGATATGAATCAACCTCTGATCAAATATCTGAGCGAGACATTACCTAAGGAAAATGTGAATGTCGTCCGATTTAATTATCCCTTTTTAGATAGTCCGTCACCTTTTATTTCAAGACGAAAATGCCTTATCGCATATCAGACTGTTATCAATGATATTAAAAGTGAGTTGCCGGAAAGCAAATTTCTTTTTATCGGTGGAAAATCCCTGAGTGCAAGAATTTCTGCCGCATTAAATCCTTCAGAAGCAATGGGGTATGTTTTCTTGAGTTTTCCATTGCGTATCCCCAAAATAAAGATCTCATTTTCGCGCAAATTGTTGTTTAAGATCAAAAAACCGATGATGTTTATCAGTGGAACAGAGGACAGCTTTAGCGATCGCGGTCGGCTTGAATTGATGATGGGTGCCTTAAATCCGTATGCACATTTGATGTTAATACCCAATACTGCACATTCTCTGGAACTTCTGCATGAAGAAAAACGTACGCAGGAGGATCTTAATAAAGAGATCGCGGATATAATACTATGGTTTATGAGCGATGTAATTGAAAAACGAGATAAAAAATAACAACAATGTTTCGATTTGCCTATCCCTATATATTTTTATTAGTCATCCCGGTTGCTGCAGCCCTCATTGCGGCTTATTTCTATCAGCGTAAAAAACGGTATGCACTGCGTATCGGGACAACCCGTACGCTTCATTCAACATACAAGCCCTTTTATTATAAAATTTTTATTCCGGAATTATTATTTCTGTTATCCGCTCTTTTTTTAATTACAGCGATCGCACGTCCGCAATTGGGAAATGTAAACCGCGACATCCGGAAAAAAGGGATTGACATTATGCTGGCTTTGGATATTTCCGGTTCCATGCAGCTTAATGATTTTAAACCAAACCGACTTGAAGCATCGAAAGCGGTAGCAAAAGATTTTGTTAATGGACGGCAGCAAGATCGTATCGGCTTGGTAGTATTTGCCGGAGAATCATTTTTGCAGTGCCCGTTAACAACGGACTATGATGTAGTAAACAGTTTGATATCCGATATGGAAATTGTCCCGCAATCATTAGATGGAACCGCTATCGGTCTCGCCATCAGTAATTGCATTAACCGTTTACGGGATACGGAATCCGAGAGTAAAGTCATTATTTTGCTGACAGACGGAGAAAACAACGCGGGAGATGTTGACCCGATGACAGCAGCATCCTTTGCGAAAGATTTTGGTATACGTATTTATACCATCGGTATGGCCGGCAGCGGGGGAGTAACACAGCAGGGTTTTCTGTTTTCCCGCCGAATTCCGCCTTTGAATGATCGTTTGCTGAGTGCAATATCCGAAGAAACCAATGGCCGTTTTTACCGCGCAGATTCCGAAGAAAAATTAAAAGAAATTTGGGATGAAATTTCCGCATTAGAAAAAACTGAGATTAATACACAGCAATATATGGACTGGGATGAATGCTTTTTAGGATATCTCTTAGTTTCTTTACTTTTCGCACTAATGGCATATTTTTTAAAATTTACGATATGGAGACAGGTCTGATGCTGAGTTTTTCCTATCCGCACATATTATGGCTTCTATTGATAATTCCAATTATTTGGATACTTGATAGATTTGTTGCCCGGAAACGGAAAAGAAAGCTTGAACAGCATATTCACTCCAATATGATCCCGCGTTTATACCCGGAAACCCACCGCTCTCTTTACGGATTTAAAAAAATATGCCTTTTCTTATCTCTTACCATGATGATCCTTGCCGCGAGCGGACTGCGTTTGGGTTCCGGACTTAAAGAACTGAAGCAGGAAGGCATGGATGTTATTGTTGCCCTGGATCTATCAACCAGTATGTCGGCAAAAGATATTTCACCATCCCGTCTCGAACGCTCAAAATATGAAGTTAAACGTCTGATAAGTCAACTAAAAGGCGACCGTATCGGACTGATCGCATTTGCGGGTGTTTCATATTTACAATGTCCCATTACATCGGATTACCGGACTGCCGGTATGATGCTTGAAATGATGGACACTGATCTTTTGCCGATACAGGGAACAGCTTTTTCGGATGCGATCAATACAGCTTGCGACGCATTTCCCGATGAAAATCAACAATATAAAGCAATTATTCTAATCAGTGACGGTGAGGATCATGAACAGGAAATAGAGGCCGCTGCACGGCGGGCAGCTCAGGAAGGGGTTGTTATATATACCCTTGGTGTTGGAACCCTGAAAGGTTCAACTATCCCCGTATACGACAAACAGGGTAATCT
>JAUXEL010000078.1 GCA_030620575.1 Fidelibacterota bacterium | reverse complement strand
ATATATAAATTTAATATTTAATTTTAAATTTATCAAGCTAATTTGGCATAAGTCGGTAAACACCATAAAAATGCACAAAAACGTCGTTAAGCGCACCAATCTGCTCGGATATGTAGTATTTGGTGTGGGAAATAAGCTATTAAAAGTGCTTCTTGTTTCCAACCACCACATTTTGGTACACATGAACCGTATAACCCTTATGGATAAAGGGCGAACACTGTACTCTTAATACAGTGGTGGTTTATTCACAATATTTCACCTGGCAACAAATAGTCATCTACTTCTCTAACTTACTGATTACCAGACCTGTTCATCGGACTCATAATCCGTTTGTGATTTATTAAATTTAAATTTGTATTATTGGTGCAGTAAGGGATGGTATGCCGGCAGTGTTAGTGATGTTTTCAACTTTCAAACAGCTCTATTACCCTAAGACCCTATTACTCTCTTATCCTAAACTTCTAAACCTCTCCTTCTCCGCCAGCTGGCCCCGATTAATTCGGGGGAGAGTAAACCCTAAACTTTAAATCGTATTTCTCGACCATTCCGTCTTTTCCGCCAGTTGGCCCCGAATATTCGGGGCCGGACAAACCGGTATTCCTCACCGTTAGTCAACGGATCGGATCAAGCCAAGAGGTCTTTGTTAATCTTCATTTTCAATTCTCCATTGCTTGTCCGACGAAATCTACCGAAGGTAGAATGTAGGCGGACCCATTGTCAATTAATTAAGCTTTCTGGCTTCTCTGCATCTTAGCTTCTTTGCCTTATCCTGCTTGCCCTGCGTAACCAAAACGAAGTGGGGTCAACCCCGTTATTCTGCCTGCCCGGCATAGTCTTGACGAAGCCGGGTCTAAAAAATATCCCGTCTAATATATAATTGCTTTTAATACAAAAAAGAATTCATTAAATTTACCCCGTGATATTTGTAACTGGAGGATACTGATCTATGCCGGCATATGTCGTAATGGGCGCCCAGTGGGGTGATGAGGGCAAAGGAAAAATTGTCGATGTTCTCGCTGAGGAAATGGACTTTGTTGTACGGTTTCAAGGTGGAGCCAATGCGGGTCATACTGTGATCCACGGAGATACAAAGTACGTTACTCATCTTATCCCCTCTGGTATTATTTCAGGTAATTCAATTAATATTATCGGAAACGGATGCGTTGTTAATCCGACCGCCTTGTACGAAGAAATGGAAAAACTTCGTCAACAAGGCATCACAATTTCTCCCGATAAATTTATTGTATCATCTGCCGCCCATATGGTATTACCAATTCATCAATATCTCGACCGTGTTCTGAATGAAAAGATCGGAACCACGGTACGGGGCATTGGACCGGCATACACCGACAAGGTACAAAGAACCGGTATCCGTTGGGAACGTGCATGTGACGGTAGCTCTGAGGAAGCCTACCGTGAGCATCTCGACTTCGTAGAGAAGGTTTATGCAATTGTTGAGAAAGAAGAAATTAAAGTTCTGCGGAATGACATTCCTGAACTGGTAAAAACAGTTGAACGTTTAAAACCATTTGTTCAGGACGTGCGCCCACTCCTTGCACAAGCTGTTAAAGAAAACAGCAAAATTTTATTTGAAGGAGCTCAAGGGACATTTTTGGACATTGATCACGGAACGTATCCATTTGTTACTTCTTCCAACACCAGCATAGGCGGTGCTTACACCGGAAGCGGTGTATTCCTTAATTTTGATAAACGGGTTGCCATTGTGAAATCATATACAACCCGTGTAGGTGAAGGTCCATTTCCAACCGAATTATTTGATGAGACCGGGGAAACCTTGCGTCGGAACGGAAATGAATACGGTGCTACCACCGGACGCCCTCGCCGCTGCGGCTGGCTAGATCTGGCCTTATTAAAACAATCATGCATTATCAACGGATTTAATTACATTGTTTTTTCAAAGGTAAGTTGTTTATCCGGTTTTGAAACCTTGAAAGTTGCTGTCGATTATGCTTCAGATGGAAGCCCCGTATATCAGGAACTCCCGGGATGGGAGGAAGATATTTTAGGGTATACGGATTACGATGCTTTACCGGAAAATTGTCGCCGGTACATCGAATTTGTTGAAGATTTTCTTGGCGTTTCCATTGGCATTGTCTCCACGGGCCCCGACCGTGATCATATAATCGAACGGCATCCTATTTTTATTTCATAACAGATTTTTCTCTGTTATTGATGTGTATCTCCATGTATGTGTGACATTTATTGTTCAATGCGTATATTATTCCCATGATAACGGTGAGTTGTCATAGAGATATTATAAATACGTATAGCAGTTGTTCGCAAGAGGATAGTATAATAAATCCGTCTTCACAACGTTTATATTTTCATGTTGCATGCATGGTAAATCAGTATCGGTTACAAGCAAACTGAAACTGAAAGGACCATAGTATGAAAAATGTAAACGTTATAACAAACACTGATTCTCCAAAATTCACCTTTAAACGCGATGCGCGATTTACCCGCCAGGAGGAAATAGCCAATACTATTTCACACGGTATCGGTACTGTTTTCTCAGTCGTTGCGTTGGTTTTACTGGTGATTTTTGCGGCAAAAAGAGGAAACGCCTGGCATGTAGTTAGTTTTAGCATTTTTGGAACTTCGATGCTAATGCTATATATCTCATCCACCTTTACCCATGCGCTTCCGCTTGGACGCCTGAAGGATATATTTCACAACATTGATCAAATAGCTATCTATATCTTAATAGCGGGAACCTATACTCCTTTTGCCCTATCGGTATTACGGCACGACTGGGGATGGGTGATGTTCGGCATTGAATGGGGATTGGCTTTCGGCGGGATCATGCTGAAAATGCTTATGCCGGATACATTTGAACGGGGTGTAAATATCGTAATTATAATGTCTTATGTTCTGATGGGCTGGTTGCTTCTGTTTTTCCTGGTCCCATTATTCAGACATATGGGAACGACAGGTATAGGACTTATTTTTCTTGGAGGTATATTTTATACTTTCGGAATCATCTTTTTTAAGATGAAAAAAGTAAAATATAGTCATTTAATATGGCATCTTATGGTCATGGCCGGAAGTGTATCGCACTGGCTGGCTATTATGTTTTATGCCCTGTAGGAACAGTAGGAACAATAACCAGTAGGCAGTAGGCAGTAGGAACAGTAGGCAGTTCTCCTTCGCCCCGGCAAACGGGGCTTCGGAGGATGAAAAGATAAAAGAAAAGAGACAAGAATCAAGAATCAAGAATCAAGAGACAAGATAAAGAAAAGATAAAAGTTAAGAAGATAAGAAGATAAGAAATTCTTTTCTTCCTTAACCTTAATCTTAACCTCAGCCTTAGCCTTAACCTCAGCCTATTAAGAAGATAAAAGACAAAAGGAAAAAGATAAAAGTTGAGAAGATAAGGCAGTTATCCGTTACTCGTTACCGGTTTTATCATTTCTTTGTGTCTTAGATCCCTTTGTGTACTTTCCCGCTTCGCCCCGAAGGATCGGGGCTTCGCAGGACAAGTGTGTGAGGTAAACTCTAAACCTTATTTCAATGTTTCTTCCGCATCAAATGATCTGTAGGGATTTAGTTGCTTTAAGATAAAATCATATTTGTCGGAATGGACAATCAGTGTATCTGCAAGGATTTTTCCCAAACCGGGACCCAGCATATATCCTTGGCCGCACATACCGATTGCCAGGAAATTATTTTCAAGTTCCCGATTAAACCCGATCAATGGAAATCCGTCGGGTGTCATAGGATATTGGCCCCGCCAGGTCCGCCGTACCCGCAAATGCCGGAAACGCGGAAAAATATCGATCATCCGGCGGATAACGGTGGGTAAAAATTCCGAGGTATTATCGCTGTCAAGTCCGGCTTTTATTGGAGAGGGTGTAATACAAAAAACAACTTGTCCTTCAATATTTTGATAAAAATAGTAATTTTTTGATGTGTTTTCCGGTCGCATATCTACGATCATTGGATCGAAAAGATGCTGCACAGGTTCCGTAATACCGGCTTCATGGGAATCGGGATATACGGGAAAATCATGCTGTGTTATCAGACCAATTTCCCGGGCGTGTGCACCGGCACAATTAATGACCAATCCGGCTGAAAAGCGATGGTGAGATGTCAGCACTTCCGTAATACGCTTTCCATTGCTGATGATATTTTCTACTTTTTCATTGAAAAAGAAAGTTGCCCCCTGTTGCCGGGCAAGCTGATAATAGGCATCCGCCGTGCGCAGGGGAGATGCAGACCCGTCTTCCGGTGAAAAAGTTCCGCCACGCAAATTTGTTTTATTTATACCTAGAACCAACAGAGCAATATCTTCAGGAGAGATCCAATCGATATGTAAATGAAATTGTTTTTGAATATGGAGCAGATCTTTTAGAACTTTTTCATCTTCCTCCCGGTAGACGGGATATAAATAACCTCCCTGCTTCCAGTGAATATCAATTCCATGATGGGCTTGCATATTTGAAACACAGCGGATGCTTTCCTGACAGATGGCAATCTTGGCCGGATCGGAATGTGTTGCCCGAATCCCACCGATCGCGGTACGATTTTGCCCGCGTCCCGCAGACGGCTCCTTTTCAATGACCGCAACGGAGATGTTTTTTTTGGACATATAATATGCGATAGGGAGACCGACACTGCCGGCACCAATTATAAGAACATCATAATTTTTCAATACAGCATGCTCCTCTACTTTCTGTTCTCATCTTCGTTGATCAATGATCTCATCGGGATCTCAATTGTTAAGGGTCGTTGTGTATTTTCCGTCAGGGTATCGGAAGGGATTTGCAATTCTCTGAAAATATGCGGAAGCAATAGTGAGCAAGTTTTTCCGCCACAGGAACCCATACCTACGCGCAGGACTTTTAATTGATTTAAATCGCGGACATTATGTTTTTTAATAAAGTCTTTAATTTCTTTTACCGTTATCATTTCACAACGGCAGACAATTGCATTATCCGGAATGTAAGTATAGGATGTTTCAGTAGCAGGTTGAACCTCGATTTCAAGTTGAACGCGTATTCCGGCAATATCCTGTACATGCTTCAGATTAGTTCGGCAGGTTATCAGAGTGGTTTTATTGGGTTTATAAAAACGTATTTTTTGAACAATACCGTCTTCAATATAATTTCCATCAATATCGGTCAAAGGAATATGGTCTCCAACTTCAAAATCCGGAATAAATTCATAAGGTAGAACCACATCTGCGCTGGTATTATCTACTTGTTTTACCAGAGTAATAGCCAATCCGGGACAAATGCCAACACACTTCATACACCCGGTGCACTCTCCGGCAAATTCCGGAATATCCATAATATTTCCGAGACGCGGATTTAACTTAATGGCATTAACGGGGCAAACAGTTACACAGGGATTGCAGGGGATTTCCTGCAGGCAGTGGATAACCGGTTGAAAACGCTCGCTGAGTGTTAAGATCTTTTTAGGATAAAGAGCTCCGGGAGGACTTTTTAAAATAGTCGCGTTCTCGTAGAAGCTGTCATCAATATCAATATCTTTCCCTAGCTTTTTTGCCATTGTTAATCCGGCAATCCGTCCACCGAACATGGCGGATGATGCTTCAGCAATTTCATCGGCATCTCCGGCTTTTACCACCGGAAAACCAAATGACACGGCCATATTATAAAATTCATCAATGGGAGCGAGTCCCACCGCGATCAGCAGGGTATCCACATTAAAGGTTTGTACCGTACTCAAAATAGGACGCATTTCTTCATCCACCTCTGCAATGGTTATCCTCTCAAGTTTATCTTTGCCTTCAGCATGTAAAATCGTATAGCGCAGATAAAGGGGAACACCCATACGTTTGATTTTATCTGCATGCACTTTATAACCGCCGGGTTCCGGCAGAATATCACAGATGCCACGGACGGCAATACCTGCCTGAAGTGCATGGTAGGCAGCGATCAATCCCACATTACCACTGCCAACGATGAAAATATGGTCCGATGATCTTACCTGATCACGGTTAACAAGTGTTTGGAAAGCACCGGCACCATAAACACCCGGAAGTTGATTTCCGGGAAAAACCAGTGAACGTTCACGGGCACCGGCAGAAATGATCAATCCCTTAAAATCAATGATATAATAATCCCGGTTATTAACAAAAATACCGGCTTTTTGATCTTTGTAAATTCCTGCGACCATTGCATTATTCATAACAGTGATTTTTTCATGCTCGTGTATTTGTTTTTCTAATAGTGCCGCAATATCATGCCCGCGCGTGCCGGCATAGCAATCGGCTGTAGATCCGAAAAATTTATGGGTTTGCAGAAGCAATTTACCCCCGAGGGCAGCTTTGTCATCAACCAAAAGAACTTCAAAACCTGCGTCAGCCAATTCAATTGCGGCAGTTAAACCGGAAGGACCGCCCCCTACAACAAGTACATCGCAATTGTGGGTAAGAGTGCGCGTTTTGTCAAGCGGCGTTGAAACATCCGGAAGCTCCGGCAGTCCGTCCAGGGTACGAATATCCATCCCTTCTTCAAGTGGAGTAATACATGCTTTTTGCGGAAAACGGTCAATCAATACCGTGCAATGGGAACACTGTCCGTTCGCACAAAAAATTCCTTGTGCAGCATGGTTCTTATGGTGATAAGAAAAGGTAGTTATTCCGTTAGCTATCAGAGAGCCGGATACCGGTTCGCCCTCAAATCCCTGATAATTTTGACCGTTATATGTAAAGGGGACAAGTTTTTTATTCTCAATATTCAGGACAGGGTGCTGTTGTAGTCTCCGCACGTATTAACTCC
This sequence comes from Fidelibacterota bacterium, assembly GCA_030620575.1. Taxonomy (GTDB): domain Bacteria; phylum Fidelibacterota; class Fidelibacteria; order Fidelibacterales; family Fidelibacteraceae; genus M50B103. The sequence continues at coordinate 1,070 of JAUXEL010000078.1, read as the reverse complement.
TTAATAAATCACTGGAAAATGTAGTAAAAAAAAACCGAAAAATCACTTAAAATATCTGGTGAGAAATTTAAAATTTATTAAAATATACCCGTTGTGTGAAACAGATTAAAAAATGGGAATCGCATGTTGTCAATAATTTTTTGATGTCATTTCGAACTCTCCTTCACCCCGATTATTCGGGGTGCAAAGCGGAATTACTTTTCTTTGTACAAACAAAGAAAAGTAAGGAGAAACTTGTTCAACCCCGCTGGGGTTGTTCGGGGAGGGAGTTTTACCCCGGATTGCATCCGGGGTAAAACAATATTGAACCCCTGACGGGGTTCTGGTATATTCACAAATCATCAAGCAACCGCAGAGCGGTTGAATATTATAGACATAATGCGCTTATTTGACATAGAACCCCAGCGGGGTTCAACATGTTTTCAGAGGTTGAAAAGACCTTTCGGGTAGTTTATTCTGCCCCGAAGGATTGGGGCAGGGAAAAAAGATAATTGAATATCCAACAAGGATCAATTTAGTAACGAGTGACGAGTTTAAGAATTTGCAAGATTTTGATGATTTTTTTAGCAACAGGTACCTCTTTTTCTTCATTCCTCATTAGGACTTGAACCTGCGTTCGCTGGCTGGCGAACAGGATGATGCGTTATTTTCTTTTCTTTTTCTTTAATTCCCGCATCTAGCTTTTGCGCGTTCCCTCTACCCCGAGTTAATCGGGGCCAGACAAGTAAGAAAATCCGATAAAAACGCGTTTAAAAATGCAAACTGTTTGACGAGCTTCGCGAGGAGTTTTTGTATTTTAGCGTTTAAAGAGGATTTTTAGCAGCAAAAGGTAAAGCGGGTGCCTTTTCTTTTGTTACTTTTCTTTGGGCAGGCAAAGAAAAGTAAGGAGTATAGCTTTTTCTTATGATTTTCTCAAATGTAGTAGATCATACATTAATAATATTCTTAACCCATTGTGTGAAACAGATTAGAAAATGGAAATTGCATGCTGTCAATAATTTTTTGATGTCATTTCGAACTCTCCTTCACCCCGATTATTCGGGGTGCGAAGCGGGATTACTTTTCTTTGT
>JAUXEL010000143.1 GCA_030620575.1 Fidelibacterota bacterium | reverse complement strand
GGGAATCGAAAGTTATTAATACTTTGTGGACGCACACCATTAATCCAAAATTATTTTATACCGTTAATGCCGGTTATTTTTATACTTCTTTTCATAAAGCAGTCCGCAATAAACACTGGAGCGAATACGAAGAAGTGCTGGATCTTGATCCCAATGAATATACCGCACGGAACGAATTTGGAAATGTAGTTGTATATACCGGAGATGAATTCTGGGATCACGGTGATGCGCCGTATTGGTATGACTACTGGAGCAAAAACTATACCCTTTCAACAAATTTCACCTATCATCCCAGCACAAAGCACAAAATGAAAGGTGGATTTAAGCACCGCTCCACTCAAATGCAGGTTGTGGATATCTACAAACCCTGGCTGGGTTCCGGACTCGGTGAAAGTTTCGACTATTACAATGTCACGCCTTCTGACGGGTCATTCTATATACAAGATAAAATTACCTTTGAAGGTATGATCGCTAATATCGGAATACGCTATGATTATTGGTTTATCGGCGATTATGTTACTCAGGCAATGTTGAATCCGGATATCCTCACGATTACTCAAGCAGGTCGCGAACAGTATTTTGATGAGACCCACAATTTATTTGGCGCCCGCTTCAAAGGTCATCTGAGTCCGCGCCTTGGTATTAGTCACCCGGTTACGGATAATGATGTATTGTATTTTAACTACGGACATTTTTCACAGCTCCCAACCTACAATTATGTCTATGCCAAGCTGAATACAGTTTCGGATAATCCTTATAGTTTAATTGGAAATCCCAATTTAGACCCGAAAACGACTGTTGCCTATGAGATCGGTGTAAAACATAAATTCTCAGCAGCATCCGCCATTGAATTTAAAGCCTATTACAAGGATATGTTCGATTATGAAACGGCGCAAACCATTACTTCCTTTAATCCATTGGTCGGTAATTATAGCATGATGATGTATTTAAATATGGATTATGCCCGATCACGCGGTATCGAATTTTTATTTCGTCAAACGGCCGGTCGCTATTTTAGCGGAGATGCCTCCTTTACTTATTCCGTTACCACCGGAAAAAGTTCAAACCCGGACGACAATGTATTGGTTGAAGCCGGCATGATCCCGGAAAAACCACTATCAGAAAATTATTTAAGCTGGGATGAACCTTTCCGGCTCATTGCAAACTTTCGTTTCCGCGTTTACGAAAAAGAACGTCCACGGTGGTTTTTCATGAATAATTGGTCTCTAAATGCCCATATTGAGGCTCAGGCAGGCAGACGATACACGGAAAGTGTGATCATGGATACCTTGATTACCCCGGATGGGACAATGTGGTATATCGGCACGTCACGAACAGATAATCCCTACGGTGAAATTGCCGATCCTTACATTACCGTTGATCTTAAATTCACAAAAGATTTTTACTATAAGAATATGACTTTCGGGCTTTATATTGATGCACAAAATGTATTCAATCACAAGGTTCCACGACGTATTAATCCCTTTACAGGACAACCATATGATCCGGGCGAAATTATCAGTTTGAGCTATTATGGCGGAAGAAATCCTAATGAAGACCCATCACGTTACTATGCTCCCCGGCAAATTATGCTCGGGATGTTTTTAAGGTTTTAAATGATGAAACGACGATTCCTACAAATTGCATTCGCACTCATTTTGAGTTTCTCTATCGCCTTTGGTGCCTTGGGAGGTCAACGTGCAGGTACTTCCATTTATAATTTTCTAAAAATCGATCCCAGTGCCAGTTCCAGTGGACTTGGTGGAGCGTATACTGCTATTGTCAATGATGCTTCCGGTATTCATTGGAATCCGGCCATTGCGGTTCAACTGGAAGGGACATCTGTAGTTCTTTCTCATCTTGATTGGTTTGACGGTATTGGATATGAATATTTTGCGATGAGTACAACCACTCACTCTATGGCTTTTGGTATGGAGATCGGTGCTTTACATATGGATGCAATGGAAATTACGACCGAATACAACCCTTACGGTTCAGGTGAATATTTCACTTACGCTGATTATTATATTGGACTCAATGCATCTCTAAAAATGAGTGACAGATTCTCATTTGGCGTCAGTGCCCGCTTGGTTCGTGAAGAATATCTCGATCTATCCACGACATCGATCGTTATGGACTTAGGAACTTTCTACATGACCGGTTTTAGAGACCTGACCCTGGCGGTGGCTTTGCTTAATTTCGGCACACCAACAGGTCCTGCGGGCGAATATGAAGCCACAGATGGAAGCATGCGTGATTATGAGACATTTTCTCCACCGACTACTTTCCATATCGGCTCAGCTATGACCGTCTATGAAAATGATGTTCTGAGTTTGCTAACTACCGTACAGCTTAATCATCCGGTGGACAATGCGGAAACTTACATACTGGGACTTCAAACCACCCTATTAAAAACATTTGACATTCGCGCGGCATATACCATTGGAACGGATATCCCATTTTCACTTGGAATTGGCTTCTCTGCAGAACGGTGGAACTCCGGCCTGAAGATCGATTATGCATTTCGGCCACACCGCTATTTGGGTATCGTAAATCAAATTCAAATAAGTTATAATTTCTGATGAAAAAAAAACAATCTACATATCTCATTTTTATTATACTCACAGCCCTGTTTTTAGGCTGTTCAGAGACAATGATCCTGCCGGATGGCGATAGTGATAACACCGGCATTAACCGGGATGCCAACAAATATGTCGAAATTACTCCGAACTGGAGCTTTGATCAGCTCAATTTAAATACCCCAATGGATATTTATGCATCCAAGGACGGACGTTTGTATATCGCCGACAGTTCCGAAAACAGGATCCGGGTAATACGTCCTTCAGGAGAAGTTGAATCCGGCATGTACGATACTTTGGACAATCTTCCGTTAAAACCGACAGCGGTATGTCTCGATGCACGATTCAATGTGTATTATGTTGATAACGGAAATAAAATATATGTCTGGCCTCAATTTTCCGCTTCTATAGGTATAAAAGGCATTGTCACTGGGCGCTACTATGACAATAACGGTACGCAGGTGTTGATGCCCCCGTTGGAAGGATTAGCCAGCGGACTTCAGGTCATTCCCTATATTGATATCATTGATTCAACCGCCACTGAAGTTATTGATTCTTTGCTCGCTCCCCATGTATCTTATGATCCGCAATCAACGGCAAATCGCGAAGGTATCATTAATCCAATGAGCGGTGTTGCGTTGAGCGGTAATCCGGTATATGCCGGCATTAATAAATCCTTTGTCGCACTTGCATCGGCTAATGAAAACGATTTTTCAATTTATACGGCGGATGCCATTAATAATCAAATTCTGAAAATACGACTGATACCCACCATTCTGGTGAAATTGAATAACGGACAAATAGTTTGGCATTATGAAGGTGTTCTTGAATCCTTTGTTGCAACTCCCGGTACGGGTGCCGGAACCGTTTCCAGCCCTATTTCAATGGCAAGCGATCGTAGCGGTAATATTTTTTACACTCAAACCGGCGAATTCTTCAGTGTTCATAAACTCACAAGTACTTCATATACTTCCGGGTTCCTCGTTGGCGTTGATGATATCATGCGCTTGGGAGAATATGGTTACGCCCGGGATATCACCGTTTCCACCGATGGAAATATCTTCGTTTTGGATACACTGGACCATGACGTGAAAATGTATTCATCCACCGGTGAATTTCTGAAATCCGTGGTTGTTCGTGAGGAATGGATCCGTATTACAGATTCTTCCTATGTTGCCGACTCATTAGTTGTACAAGATACTCTTGTTCTACAACAATATCCCGATCTATTGAAACAACCGCTTGCAATTACTTTTTACAACGATGTTATCTACACCATTGATAACGGCAACCGACGTATTCTGCGTTTCACTAAAGTTGATGATGTCATTGTAGAAAATCCGGATCGCGAAGATTAATATTTTACATAATTGTTGGTTTTTTTATATAAAATTTTACTATTTTATGTAAGTATTTATGCTATTGTAAGGAACGGTCG
>JAUXEL010000171.1 GCA_030620575.1 Fidelibacterota bacterium | reverse complement strand
CCTGCCGGTATTCTCCCTGAGCGGTTTTAGACTGCCCAAAAAGAAGAGATAAAAAGCATAATGCAATTACAATGTATATACGTCGATTCATACTTATCTGGTGGATTCCTTTTGTATATTCAGCGGATAATTCTGTTGTCGCAATGATTCCAAATATTGCTCCATATCCCGTTTATCATGGGGTGACAAATCACTTTCCAGCACCGCTTGCCGTAATGCATTGATAAGAGATTCATACTCTCCAAAATGCTCGGGCAATCCGAAAGGACTTTTACGGGGAACCTGGCTACCGGTTTTTGATTCGCGTTCTTTTTTAAAATCTTTTGATGTCGCGGAACGACTCGCATCCAGTAAGCGCTGAACAATTTGTTCCTGCCGCATGATGGTTTGCCGGTTTACCTGATTTTTCCGCATTTGATTAATTACTTCTTCCATATCTCTGGCAATTTGATTTAAATCTCCGGTAATTCGCTTACCTCTGTTTCCTTCCGATAAACCCTGCTGGATTTCCTTTAATGAACGGCGAAGAGCCTGTTGACGTGCAGCAAGTTTCGCCAGCTGATCCATCATACTGTTACCGGGACTTCCGTTCATTCCGGGTTGGGGCATTCCTTCATTTAGCTGTCCCTGTTGACCGGCCATTTGCTGCAGTTGCTGTAAATAATTTTCCATGCCGGATGCATTTCCTTGTTGATGTTGGGCACTATCCATGCGCTCCAATAATAGCCGGCCGAGACGATTCATTGAAATATACGCTTTCTGCAGTTTTTGCTTCCCTTGTGTCATTTGTGCTTCTTCAATATCCTGTATACCCCGTTGCAGATTTCCTATGACCTGTCCTAATACAACAGCTAATGATTTATCGACTAAAAAAGTCTTTTTTGATAGTGTCATTAAACGGGAATGGATATCCAGAGCAAAATCTAAAATTTCCCCCTCTTTACTGGTATACTCATGTAATAGCGGTGATTCGTTTTCTATATCTTTCCCAAACATGTTGGCTATTTCCTGTTGCGCAGACATATAAATTGTTTTTTGAAAGATCGCCCGAAAAGAACCGGATACATCATCTCGCTGCCGTTGCATTATAGTAGCTGCCATTTGTAAAAAATTTTCTGTGAGGTTCTTCAATTTCTCTTCTGCCCTGCGACTTTCTGTTTTTCCCTTCTGTCTTTGTTGCTGTCTGAATTGTTGGGCCGACTGTTGCATATTTCCGGAAATATCGGATGCTTCCATATATTCCAAAAAGGATTGGAAATCCAATTGATCTTCCTCACTGAATAATGTAGATGATTCCCGGTTTAGTGCCTCCCATGCTTGAGTTTCCCGTAATATTTGTTCTTCCTGTATAGCGAGGTCTTCTGTGGACATATTATCCGCTTGCTCTAACAACTTATTTTGCTGTTGCAGACTCTCTTTCATGCGCCGGGATAATTCTTCTAAACGCTGTTCCTGTTGAATGCGTTTAAATACCTCTAGCATGCGTTCCAGATTTTGTTCAAAAGATTTTGCCTTTTCTGAAAAATTATCCAGTATCTTTTCCATATTGGACATATCATTGCGTTCCATCTTTTTCCGGATATTATTTATTAGATCAAATAATTCATCATCGATCAGTTCATTCATGAGGTTTTGCAACTGCTCAAAGGAATCCATAATTTCATCATTGAACAGTGCATTTTCATCCATGAAATGCTTTTGTTCTTCCAGCAATGTCTGGATGTTTTCGAGTTGCTCCTGTGTTTGAGTCAAAGCATTCAGATTTTCTTCTAATGCCGATTTATCCTCCCAATCCAATGCTCCTTCCTGCAGCAATTCCCGTTTAACCTGTTCAATATTTTGAACAATTTCTTCGGTTGATAACACCTCTGCATCGAGCATTTCCATTGTGTTTTCCTGCTCAACATTTTGTTTTGAATAGAGATCCCCCAAAGTGGGAAATCGAGCATAAAACGATGCAGAACGTGTGGATTTTGGTCCACTGACGATATCATTATCAAATAATTCAAAATAATACTCGATCTCTGAACCGGGTGAAATAAATCGGGTGATTTCCCAAGAATTAACAATTATTTGTATTCGCGCGTCTGACGTAATGGGTATGGGTATTTCATATATAGTAGTATCATCAGTATATCCATAATCAGAATGAATGGAGTATAATACATGAAATGCAGTAAAACCATAATCATCCTGAATGTGCGCCATAATCGGCAAGGTCATGTTGTCATTCAGAATGATTTCATCATTCTTTTCAGGACGAATAAGTGATAGAATGGGATAAGCATCGTTTTCTATATCAATATAATAACTCAGGGGCTCTTTGATGCCAATACCGGCTTCATTATAAAACATAAGGGTTAGCGGACCGCTTTTTTGGGGGATAAAATCTATCGTATTCCTGTTTTCTGATTGATGCATTTTTAGAGTATCATCCGCGAATAAGACAATTGATTCACCCGCTTTATCTGACAAATTTGCTTCGATATATAAATGTGATCCCCGTATACAACTTATACGATCTATATTTCCCTGGTACCGTGCTTTCGGTAATTGTGTATAAGCCGGTGCTGTGATGATAAAATCAAGGGTTTTTATCCGGGGACGTTCACGTACATGAATGCGCAGGGTATCTTGCACAAGAAACTTGCGCGGGTAAAACATGTGCGGACGGCGTAATCCGATAAAATATACCCGGGATTCCCGTACGTTGTTAAGCGTATAATGAAACAGCGAGTCATGAACGCGGGTAAGTAATTCCTGATGTAGTTTTGTTTCGCTAATATGATATAATTCAACCGGAAAACGTGCAGGCGCATGCCGTACAATGCATATTTTTAATGAATCATAGGCATAGAGCATTGTCTCGGCAGGAACCGTCGATATGCTGTACGGAAATACGGGTTCATAGGATGTTTTTACATGCCAAAGACGGGATACAGCAGGATAAAGAGCCAACAGCGTAACCAATAGTAATAATATAACTCCCAGTGTGCTGTTGCGTTTTGCAATTATGGGTTTTGGGGTATAGGCATCATCAAATATTTCCGGGGGATACAGCTTGACAAACTGTGAAATCGCATAGGCACTGAGAACATCATCATGCTTTGACAATTGGTAATGATTAAGCAATTTAT
>JAUXEL010000024.1 GCA_030620575.1 Fidelibacterota bacterium | reverse complement strand
GTCCTGAAAAAGCAATGATATTTTTATCTTGCGGATGGTATGCCGCGGCAAAAACACCTTTCAATTGTGATAAGGGATAAAATGTTTGTTTTCCATTCTCAACATCCACAACAACCAGTGCGTCATGTTTTTTACTTTTTGCGGCAAAAACGATGTATTTTGAATCGGGGGACCAGGATATACCGGGCGCAAGCCATTTTAATTCTTCCAGACTGGCTTTACGCTGGCCCTTGATAATACGTTTGAGTTTTTTTCCGTCCTGCATATCCATAAGATAAATATCCGCATAGCCCTTCCGGTCGCTTAAAAACGCTATTTTGTCTCCGGACGGAGAAATTGCCGGAGCAATATTTTGTGCATTTCGCCATTTTTTATGGTCTGTTAAACGCACGGATATTTCCCGGATATCTTCTGTTATACTGATTTCCGGCCAGTATGTTTTTTTCAGGTAGTGATGCCATTCTTCCGTGAACTCTTCTTTTGACATATTAAAAGTATATTGAATGCTGCGGTCGACATCATAATAGATCTTTAATTTTGTATAAAATTCCGTCAGTTTCTGATAGCCGTATTCTTCCCGCATAAATTTCATAATGCTTTGCCCGCCCTTATAGGCATAGTAGCCGGTTAAAGCTTCAAAGGAATACGATTCAAATTGGCTGTGATAGGCAAAATCACGCATGAACATATCTGCTTCGGTGTCCCAGCGGGAGGATTCATACTCCGCGCTTCCCTCGGCAAGCCACAGAGGAATATTCAGACGGACAGCTCCCGAAATGATAGATTGAATATTTCCACTATAGTACAGGTCGTTCATGAAAGAATGAACCAATTCATGATGAATAACGTGCCGAAAATCACGGTAGGATCCTTGAAAAGGAAGAACAACACGGTTTTTAAATAATTCGGTAAATCCGCTAACTCCTTCAGGCATATAGCTATTAACGGTATTGGTCTGCTGAAAATCGTTATGACTGTCATATACAATAATGGCATAACGTTTCTTCAAATCCCAGTCCAGGAGAGTACTGATAGATTCATATGCCAATTCTGCATGTTTTGCACAAAAATCGGAAATAGTTTTATTCTCACCGTTAAAATAAATATCAAAATGCTTACTCTGGATAAAATTCCACTCAAATATATCATATTGCACCTTATTTTGACCGAATTGAGCAAAGGCAAAATAGATAAATAAAAATGAAAATATAATAATACGACGGAATTGTATCATGATCACTCTTTCCTAAATTCTGCTTTTATTACATACTGCATATTTTTCAATTGCTTACCACACTCTTTATTATTTAATCATTGATGTTCTTTATCGCTTCTTTTTATTAACACTCCGGGGATTTTATTGTTTCATAAATTATCAGTGAAAGATACTGCAAATAGTTTTTATAGATCAATATCTAATTTTTCTTTTACATAAGCGCAAATTTCCTGTTGAATGATTTCAATACTGCGATTTCCGTCAATTAATTTACAGCGCAGGGGTTCCTGCCTGGCAATGGCATGATATCCGTCCTGAACACGTTGTTTAAATTCAATCGATTCATTTTCAAGCCGATCCGCTTCGCTGATGCGTTTACCGGCAATATTCAGATCGGTATCAATAATAAAAGTGATGTCGGGAATGAGATCATGAGCACCAATCATATTTAACTGATGGATCAGGCTAAGCGGTAATTTTCGTCCATATCCCTGATAGGCCGTGGTAGAATCATAGAAACGATCACTGACAACAATGCCGCCTTTCGTTAGAAACGGGTTTATTTCTTCGACAACCAGCTGACTGCGTGCGGCAGCATAGAGGAGTAATTCCGTACGGGCATCCATTTTACTGTTTTCTTTATTCAGCAAAATAGCCCGGACAGCATTTCCAATAGGTGTATGTCCGGGATCAAAACAATGCAATACCTTATAATGCGCACTGAGAAAATCAACACAACGTTCGGCTTGTATACTTTTTCCTGAACCGTCAATGCCCTCAAATGTAATAAACATGCTTTTCCTGATCTTTTTATTGGATTAAAATACGTTATTTCTTGTCAATTTGTTAGTGATTTTAACCCATTTTGCAAAAAGGTTGAGGTTAAGATTGGGGTATGGGGTTTGGGGTTGGGGAGTTTAGAGTTTAGAGTTTAGGGTGTGGGGTTTAGGGTATGGGGTTGAGTTCCTCTGACCCATCTTCCAATCTTCCCTGCTTCCTGGCTTCCTTGCTTCCTTGCTTCCCTGCTTCCTGGCTTCCCATCCTCCTATCTTCCTATCTTCTTATCTTCTTATCTTCCTATCTTCCTATCTTCCTATCTTCCTTTTCCCCTCTTCAACTCTTCACAATATAAGATCTCACCAAAATATATACGGTGAAAATCATTTTCCTGCGGGTATTTACCCAAAATATCTTCCTGCAGAAAGTGGGTTTTATCCATATCCTGCCAATAGATCTTTTTACATGCTATGATAATATCCGCTTCGTCAAAACCCGGCGCATCCACATGCGGGACCGCAATGGGTGTCAGCCCGGCAATTTCTATCTTGTCAGGAACATTCTTTCCGGAGGTTGACCCGAGATACGTTAAAATATTCTTATATGATTTTGGAAAACGGCAGAGAGTAAAAGTATCATAGGTGTTCATAAATTCATAGGTGTGACGTGAAGGCCGTACAACCACCTGGGCAAATGGACGGCTCCACATAGTGCCCAAACTGCCCCAGGCTACTGTCATAGTATTAAATTTATTTTCCCTGAAATCGCCCGCGGTAAGCAAAAACCATTCATTTTCCCATACATTGGTCGGTTTAAGGTTGAGAGAATTTATACTCTTTGTAATTCTATGCATGTACTTGCTCCTTTTTAAAAAAATAGTAACATTTTTAGTCTTTTAAAATTAAATTCTCAACATTAACAGAATTAAAGGAGTCTGAATGGAACATTTAAATTATGTCTGCCCAAAATGCGGTCGCCGCGAATACGAATTGGATGAAATACGCACAACAGGAGGCGGAATTAGTAAATTATTAGATGTTCAAAATAAAAAGTTTACTGCTGTAACCTGCGCAAAATGTAAATACACCGAGTTTTACAAAGCCAAAACAAGTATGTTGGGTAATATATTCGATCTTTTTGTGGGCGGATAATGGAGAAGAGGTTTAGGGTTTAGGGTTTAGAGTTTCCGTCTTCGCTCCTCTCCGCCAGCTGGCGGATCGGGTTACGCTTGTCAGGCCGGAGCGCAAAACCATCCCTCGCGTCATCCCGGGCGTGCGTAGCCCCGATCTTTCGGGGGCAGAGCTAAGACCCGGGATTTCAATTTATATTAGCCCATCCATTAATGCAGATACTGATCCCCCGAATTAATCGGGGCCAGCTGGCGGCGAAGGAGGGGGTTTAATGATCAAGACATATTTTTTTTCTTTGACCAAACTTCCCATCTTCTTACCTTCTTCTTATGCATCATCAGATGCTTTAATTTCGTCGATATACCAGGACATAATTTTGTCAAATTCTTCACCTTCGGAATATCCGACTTTCTTGTACCTGATAATTCCGTTTTTATCAATAACAAATAGGGTGGGAATACCTTTTACTTCAAATTCTTTCTTCAATCCGTTCGAATAGTATACAGGGAATTGGTATCCGTTCTCTTTTATAAAAGGCGACACCAAAAATTTATCTTCGTCGGTAGACACTGCAATAACTTCGACCTCCGGGTCATCACGGTATCCCAGGTATATTTCATTCAAATGCGGCAGTTCTTTGAGACATGGTGGGCACCAGGTCGCGAAAAAACTGATAACTAAAATTTTATTCTTAAATTGAGCGCTTGTAATAATACTTGAATCAATACCCACCAGTTCAAATGCCGGCATAGGAATATTGAGTTGATCAGCCAATAGATCCTGACGCAACAAATTCCTTCCCACAAATACGGTTTCATCGATCATGGTTTTGATCTCGACTTTGGAATATCCCAGAAGTTTAGCCGTATTGGTTATTTCAGCCTTGGCATCCAGACTGCCGGGTGTCATCTTCAGTGCCTCGATACAAGTTATCAGGGACGCTTCATAGCGATTCATACTATTTAGTGCTTTTCCGTAATTTAATAGAATTTCTGTATCTTTATAGTTGCCGATAATGGATTCATATACTGTAAGCGCCTCGGTAAGTTGATGACGTTTGATCAAAAGCTGGGCGTACCCATCGCTGATCATAGCGCGATAAGCCGTTATTCTGTCATTCAGTTCTTCTTCCGTATAATTGCGTTCTTTATAGTAGTGTTCCGCCGAAGTGAGAAAATCATCGCTTCGCGCTAAACGTTCCGCCCGCCGGACTGCAAAAAAAACAGAATCCTGTAAAACAGGGTCTTCCGGCTCCGTATTTGATAAAAATCCAAGGGTCATGGCCTTTGAAAATATATCGGTATTTTTATTATAAATACGGATCACTTTTCTATAGTCATCCGGTTGATCATTCTCCAAAATGATCGGTAACATTTGCTCACACGCAGCATACAGTTCAACACTTTCTTTTTTCTGATTTTTCAGGATAAATGACAAGGTTTTATTATAATCAAATTCGTGAGACGGTTTTGTCTTTAACGCTATGTTACTGCACCCTGAAAAGACAAATAACAGTAATAAAATAATTGTAAATTGTTTCACGAGGTCTCCTATCCTTTATTTAAAAATGTCAGCAGATAATCGAAGAGAAATTAAATGACTGCTGCCCAGGTCATTGTTGATCGAAGGACGAAATGAATAACTGATGTCAAGAAGGGGTAATGAAAATTCAATCCCGGCATGAACACCGTCTCCATAACGATAACTGATACCGGCTGCAATACGTTCTTTATATTGAATACGGATTACAGGTTGCAGATCTATGGCGATCACAGAGCCGATATGGAACATATAATAATCCAGGTTTTCGGCAATGGACATATTGAAAGCAATTCCGGGCAATAAACGAAAATCTTTCATGTTAACCGGAACCAGCCAAGCCGCGTTGATCTGCGGAGCGTAATACTGCACGGATCCACTGTTGAACACCATAATAGCAGACGGTAAATTCTTTATAGAATAAAGAGAGTGAATGTGCTGTCCCCGATGCTGAGCATAAATATCAAAAGTAAGTCCGAAACCATTGGTCTCAAATAGATCCGCATATAAAAGGCCAAAGGTAATACCGGTTTGAAAAGCACCCACATTCATGAGCGGAATACCGAGATGCAGTGAATAATTGGCAATACCGGTAAAACGGACACTTTCGTAATCAATAATCTCATTTTCATCCAATTGTCCGTTGCCTTCTCCGGTATCACCGGTTCCGGGAATACCGTCCAAACCGTAATCCAGCAATGCATTACGCGAATCGGGTATATCCTCCACGCCGATACGTGATATCATTAGTCCGATAGGTTTATTATTATACTGAAAGGTATATCCTATCGAACTGGCGGATACTTCATTTCTAAACCATGTTGAATGATAAAGATATAGGGGTTTGCTTGAAGCGGTTTGTAAACCGGCAGGATTCATTAGCGTATTTTCACTGCCATTTTGCATTAATCCATAACTTGCTCCGTATAATTCTCCCCCAGGTCCCCGTAATAAATTTAAATAATCGTTTCCATAGCTGACATATCCGGCAAATACATACAGCGGAAGGAATATCATGATGATAAGGAAAATATATTGATTGTTTTTATGGCGTTGTTTCATAGTGTTTTGAATATAAGAATTTTTTGCTTGAGATGTTCCTTGTTTTTTCTTTTTTACATCCGCTTTTAAATGTATATTTATTACTTTGATACGAAGTAAAAAGGGCCATTATGAAAAAAAAAGTTGTGCGATTATTTTACATTTCTTTTATTTGCCTGATATTCATATCATGTCAATCCCTTCCTTCTTTGGATGATCTTTCTTCTAACCTTTATTCAATATATCCTCAATCCGGCACGGTTTTTCCTCCGGAAATTCAATCACCCACCTTTCGATGGGATTCAGGTCGTCATAATTATGATCATTATACAATATTTGCGGTAGATAAAGAAAATAACAATGTTATCCTTTCTGCCCGCACAAACTCTCAGGAATGGAAACCGGCTACGCGTCAATGGAAACGACTTAAAATGAAATCAGGTGAGCAATTAGTCGAATTAACTATTGTAGCATATCGCAAGCGAAAAGCAGAAGCATATACCCGTATATCATTTTCAACATCTTCGGATTCCGTTATTGCCCCGATCTTTTATCGTAATGTTCCCCTTCCCTTCAGTCATGCAAACAAACACAAGGAAATTTTGAGCTGGCATTTGGGTGATATTAGTAAAAAAGAACCAAAATTAATGTTGACCGGGATCCCGGTGTGCGCAAATTGCCACTCTTTTTCCGCAGACGGTTCAACCTATGCTATGGATGTAGATTATTCTAATGACAAGGGGAATTATGCCATTGCTGCTATTGAACAAAATAGTATTATTTCGCCTGATAAAATTATTTCATGGAGCGATTATAAACGGGAAGACGGTGAGTTTACCTTCGCACTATTATCACACATATCACCCAATGGACGATATGTTGTCAGCACCATTAGAGACCGGTCGATCTTTGTCCCGATCGATAATCTGGAATACTCTCAATTGTTTTTTCCATTTAAAGGTATTTTGGGAATTTACGATCGTGAAACGAACACATTTTGGCCGCTGCCGGGAGCAGATGATCCGGACTATGTTCAAAGTAATCCGGTATGGAGCCCTGATGGAAAAGAAATTCTTTTTACACGGGCAAAACGCTATTACGACACTGAAGCGGAGCGATCACATAGCGCGGTGTTAGGAACCGGAATTGCCGAGGAATTTCTTTCAGGAAAAGAAAAATTTAAATATGATATTTACCGTATTCCCTTCAATGATGGTAAGGGAGGAATCGCGGAACCTGTTGAAGGCGCATCCAACAACGGGAAAAGCAATTATTTTCCCCGTTATTCTCCGGACGGCAAATGGATCGTTTACTGCCAGGCAGATAATTTCATGTTATTACAAAAGAACAGTACACTCTATATCCTTCCTGCCGCCGGGGGCATTCCCCGCCGCATGCGCTGCAATACAAACAACATGAATTCCTGGCATTCATTTAGTCCAAATGGAAAATGGATGGTTTTTTCTACTAAAGCATTCGGTCCATATACACAATTAATGTTAACCCATATCGATGAAAACGGAAATGATTCTCCACCGGTTTTACTTGAATCGTTTCAAACCGATAAACGTGCTGCAAATATCCCCGAATTTGTTAATATTAATTACGAAGATTTTAATAGTATTACTGATGGATTCACCGAAACAGGAAATTATTATCTTCGCTCTGCCACAGAATTATATCTTTTGAATGAAACCACACAGTCTGAACGCTATTTTGATAAGGCTATCTCGCTGGATCCGGATAATTATAAAACACATTTTTTAAAGGTTCGGCTCGTAAACACGGTTTCACAAGATGAACTGAAAACGGTTTTAAAAAAGATAAACACGTATTTACGCTATACCCCAAATGATATCAATGCCATACTGGATCGCGCAGAAGTACATCTTAAATTAAATCAAATACAGTCCGCTATATCGGATTGCGAAGGGGTATTAAAGCAATATCCGCAGCACCCGAGAGCATTAAACTTATTGGCAAGTATTCAAGCCAAAACAGGCAATAGTCATGATGCCCTCCAAACTCTGAATCGTATTATCGAATTTCATCCGGAAAATGCCGGAGCCTGGAGTCAGCGCGGCTTATTGCACTATAAAGCAAATCGACTGGAAAAGGCAATCCATGATGCGAAAAAATCTATTGAGCTTGATGACTCAAACCATGAATATTATATCAATTTAGGTATATATCACGCGCAAGCAGGATATCTTGATATCGCGGAAAATAGCTTGAATCGGGCTTTAGCTATATATCCGAATTTTTATTACGCACTTTACATTAAGGGGTTGATCCACCGTCAACAAGGCCGTCCTGACGATGCGCGGATAAACTTCCAGCAAAGTCTGTATGCTCATGATAAATTTGTGCATGATAATCCGTCTGAAAAATCTATTATCACTCGTTCAATGATACAATCTGAAATAAACAGGATACAATGAAACGCCATTATTTTACCTATACGACCCGGAAAGAGAACATGCACGCACAACTTACAGATTGTATGACTGCATATTCCGAATTCTGCAAACATTTTCAACAACCCTTGGCATTACGCTGTACTTTTTTTATATCTGCTCAGGATAATTCAGCCTATCAGCAGGTCAAAGACTATATTATTCACAATACAAAATTGGTTTTCCATCATGCAGCCGTTGTAGGTGAGCCCCCGTATCGTGCAGCCATGGCGATGGAATGTGTTGTTATTGACCGTCATGAGTTAGATGCAGATATTCATTTCAAATATGTAGAAGATATCCCCTATCTTGTTCTAGAACAAAAAGGGAATAAAGTTGTATATGCGGCCGGGATCTGCGGAAGTCTCGATTCATCTATAAAAGAACAATCCGATACCGCATTTTCCCTTGCAGAAGCGATTCTCTTAAAGGAAAACATGAACTTTTCGCATGTATTTCGTCAGTGGAATTATATAGAAAATATCACCAAATTCGTTTATGCTCACGATACGGATCATCAGCACTATCAAATATTTAATGATATCCGGTCGTTGTATTATAAAAAAGTACATTTTCAGAACGGGTATCCGGCCGCTACCGGCATTGGTATGGATACCGGAGGTATTATTTTAGAGATCATCGCGGGAAAAGGATCGGATTTTGATATTATTCCCATAGATAATCCCGAACAGATCAATGCGCATCAATATTCGGAAAGTGTATTGGTTGGAAAAGAGAGCAAAGAATTTTCTAAAAAAACGACTCCCAAATTTGAACGGGCAAAATATGTCAGATCCCCATTGGAAGAAACCCTGTACATTTCCGGTACAGCCGCTATTAGAGGGGAAAATACCGTTCCCGGTGATTCGATCGTTGAGCAGACAAATATTACGCTGGAAAATATTTACAAATTGCAGTATAAGCGATCAGAAGATCTTCCCTACTCCCATTATCGAATATATGTAAAGGATTTAAACTCTGTTCCCGACAGTTATTACCATGCGCACCGTTTTTTTGGGGATATTCCTTTCCTTGTGGTAAAAGCTCCTGTTTGCCGTGAAAATCTTCTTGTAGAGATAGAAGCGGATAAGGAATATTGAGAGTTGAGAGTTGAGAGTTGAGGGTTGAGAGTTGAGAGTTGAGGGTTGAGGGTTGAGAGTTGAGAGTTGAAAAGAGCTGTCGGTACCGTCCGGCTTCAACTTTCGGTCTATAGCTTCTTGCTTCTGCCTACTGGCTCCGGGCTTCCTGCTTCTGACTACTATTTCAATTGTTTTATCAGTTTTCCGTTATCAATTTTATAATTAATTTCTGCGATATCAGCAATACTTTCATCATGGGTAACCAAAAAGAATGTTTGATTCAAATCCTTTTGAATTGTCTTAAATAGTTCTAAAACACGTTCTCCCGTCTCTTTGTCAAGATTACCCGTGGGTTCATCTGCCAGTAAAATATCAGGTGAATTAATTAACGCCCGTCCGATAACGGCACGTTGTTTTTCACCGCCTGAAATTTCTGCGGGAAAATGATGTGCACGTTCGATAACATCAAGATAATCTAACATTTCCCTGGATTTCACAATGGCTTCCTGTTTATGTAATCCCCGGATCATCAGCGGCATCGCCACATTTTCTTCTACGGTAAATTCAGGAAGCAAATAGTGAAATTGAAAAATGAATCCAATATGTTTAAGCCGAAAATTCGCTAACTGATTTTCGGGCATATGTGTGACTTGTTTACCGGCAATCCATATTTCACCGGAATTTGGAGAATCCATCGTTCCAATAATGTTCAGGAAAGTTGATTTCCCTGACCCTGAGGGTCCCATCAAGGAAATAAAATCACCTTGATTGATAGTTAAATCGATGTTATCAAGAACCCGTAGCGGCACAGTACCTGACAAATAACTTTTACATAATTTTTTTACCTGAATAATCGCATTCATACTATTCTCGTTATTGTTTTGTTTTTATTGCTTCCAGAGGTTTTATACGGTTTGCCCGGCGAGCCGGTATCAGTGAGGAAATAGTAATTAATAAAGATACCATCGCCAGGGTAAAGAGCACATCCCAGACATTGATAATGACCGGAACATACTTAAAGATATAAACATCATTGGCACCCGGCATAATAAAAAACGGGAAATACTGCTGGATCAAGAGTAGCAAAATTGCAAAAATGGCACCTAAACCCATTCCCAGTCCTCCGGTATACCATCCGAGCCGAAAATATATTTTATACGCATCTTTTGGTCCACAACCCATGCTTTGAAGTATACCGATCTCCCATTTTTTCTCCAACAACAACATCACCATGGAACTGATCAAATTAAAACCGGCTAAAATAATTATCATATTTAACGCAAAAAAGGTCGCATATTTTTCAACCTCCATGGCAGAAAACAATTCAATGTGTTCTTCCCACCATGTGGTTACGCGAACATTTTCAGGAACAATACTTTTCCAAAATTTATTTTCGTTGTCCAAATTAGCATGATGATACAATTCCACTTCGTATTGATGATAATGAGGTTCATTTAAGAGGTATTGCATATCCAGAATATGCATATATGCCCGGTAATCATAATCAAAAACCGTCACATTATATATATCGTGTACAATGCATTGTATACTCGGTGCGGTATAGGTCTTAATATCCAGCAGACTGATAAGGGTAACGGTATCCCCTACTGTAATACCCAGTTTATTTGCAAGCGACAGTCCCAGAAGAATTTCAGGATACGGGGTACTCGCCAAATCATCCGTCAGGTATTTTTTTTCTTGCAAGTAAGGGTCCAGTTTCATGATCTTTCGGTATTCATCCGGAGAAATTCCCTTTACAAAAGCCAGCTGCTGATGTTTCCCGATCGAAAGCAACATCTTACGCTCAATGCTGGGAGAGCATGCCTGAATTTTATCGTTTTTTAGAATCCTCTCATATAATGCTTCCTGTTCATCAGCCGTAGCATTTTTCACATAAAATGTCAGAGCCGGCGACATGCCCTGTGTGCGCTGAAATACCATATCCCGAAAACCGTTCATCACGCTGAGTGCGAGAATAATGGCAAAAGTTCCTAAAAAAGTACCGACAATGGTAATGATCGAGGTTGTCGAGATCATTTTAACCTTTTTTCGCGAACTGAAATAACGTCCTGCAATATAATTTATATAGGGTTTCTTACTCATAGCGTAGTACCTGTACCGGTTTAACGAGTGACGCATTCCGGGAAGGCAAATACGTGGCAATTAAGGATAAAAACAGGCCTGCAAACACGATAATAAGGATAACCTTCCATGAAATATCTATGGGTAAACGGTCTATAAAATAAACATCACTGGATAGTCTTATCCAGGCATATTTCATTTGTCCCCATTCAAGAAATTTTGCAATAATTATGCCAATTCCAATGCCCATAATACTGATTGTTAAACCATCGATCATAAATTTCTTACGGATAGCGGAAGGTTTCATGCCCATGGATTTTAAGATAGCAATATCGCGTTTTTTTATTAATACTATCATTATCAGGGTGGAAATAATATTTACCATGGCAACCAATTCAATAATACCAAAAGTAATAATGATCGGTGCTTTCTGGGTTTGCAGCCATTTAAACAGCAAAAGATTCCGCTCTTTCCAGGTAATCGGCAGATAGTGGTACTCGCTGATTTGATTAATCCATTCCGATATATCGTTTGCCAGTAGCGGGTCTGTCAGAAGCAACTGGTATCCGCTTACCTCATTTTCCCTGTCCTGTACATCGCGAGCAAAGTTCAGGGATGCATAGGCATAGCTGGCATCAAATTCTTTCATACCGGTCGTAAAAATACCGGTAACAATAAGTTTATACTGGTTTATAGGATTTAATAACGACGGGATCCCGTTTGCAAATAATGCCGTAACCGTATCACCGATCCCGGCATTAAGGTAATCCGCGACCCCGAATCCAAGGTATACACCTTTGATTTCTTCCTTTTCCCGGAAATCTATACTGCCCGCAACATTCCGTTTAGATTTACATAATATCTCGATGAAATCAGATTCATTCAGACATTCCAGAATAACACCCTCTGTGTCGTCACCCTTCCGGATCATGGTTTCCATATTTATATACGGAACCACCGTGGTTATTTCGGGGTGTTCCTGCAGGTGTTGTACATATTCCGCATCGTAGTCTATATTATTCTTAAAACTTTCTACACGGATATGGGCTTCAAAACCGGTAATTTTTTCAACCAGGTTATTTTCAAACCCATGAAGAATACCCAGGGTAATTGACATGGCAACGGTACCGATAATAAGTCCGATAATAGCTATTAAACGTATAAAAGGGACAAACTGATCAGATCGTTTGTGAAATAAGGTGCGTTCTGAAAGATAAAATAAAAAATTCATAAAGTCATGTATCGCATAAAGCTATGTTATGATAGTTTTTCTGAGCGCATCGCGGGAAAGAACAACACATCTTTTATACTTGTCTGACCGGTAAACAGCATTATTAAACGGTCAAAACCAATACCTACTCCGCCGGTTGGCGGCATACCGGTTTCAATTGCCTGAATAAAATCTTCATCAAATGCCTGAGCCTCTTCATCGCCCTGTACACGCAGGCGGTCTTGTTTTTCGAGGCGCTCCCGCTGATCAAGCGGGTCATTTAATTCTGAAAAGGCATTGACATATTCTGAACCGCATATATAGAGCTCAAAACGTTCAACAAAGCGTTCGTCACCGTCACGTTTTACTTTTGCAAGAGGTGAGATCGCTTTGGGATAGTCGATGACAAAGGTAGGTTGTATTAATTTCGGTTCAATATATTCATCAAAAAGTTTATCCAAAAATTGGCCGTAATTCCATTTAGGGTTAAATTCAAATTTTTTCTGTTTACATAATACTGCAAAATCATCCTCAGTATATGTTGAAATATCAATCCCCAAATGCTCGCTGAATAATTCGACCATCGGCTTCCGGGCAAAGGGTTTGGAAAAATCAATCGTTTCTCCCTGGTATTCTATAGTAGAATTCCCCATTGTTTTAGCAATAGTACGGAAATATTCTTCAACAAAGTCCATCATATAGAAGTAGTCAACATAGGCTTCATAAAATTCAATGGCCGTGAATTCCGGATTATGGATTTTATCCATACCTTCATTGCGGAAATTGCGTGAAAATTCATAGACTTTGTCAAATCCGCCCACGATCAGCCGCTTCAGATACAACTCATCCGCAATGCGCAGATAGAGATCCATATCCAAGCTGTTGTGATGTGTTGTGAACGGACGGGCATTCGCGCCACCGTAAAGAGGCTGCAGTATAGGAGTTTCGACCTCGAGATAACCGTGACTGCTAAAAAATTCACGGGTCGCCTGAGTGATCTTTGCCTTTTTTATAAATACCTCTTTGACATCCGGATTAACGATCAGGTCCAGATAACGTTTGCGATAACGTAATTCTTTATCTGCAAAAGCGTCATAAACAATACCCTCTTTTTCTTTAACGATTGGAAGCGGTCGAATAGTTTTTGTTAATAATGTTAAAGAAGATGCTTTCACCGTGGTTTCACCTGTCCGGGTTTTCATCACAATACCTTTGATACCGATAATATCACCAATATCCAGTAATTTAAACATTGCATAGCTGTCTTCACCAATATCATTCTTAGAAATGTACAGCTGAATACGACCTTCCGTATCCTGCAAATGCGCAAAACTTGCCTTTCCCATGCGCCGTATTGCCATTAAACGACCTGCAACGGAAACGGTTTTCTCCTCCAGGGCATCAAATTTATCTTTTATATCCTGACTTTTATGCGTCACATCAAAAGTATAAGGAAAAGGATTAATTCCCATTTCCCGTATTTTTTTGATTTTTTCTTTTCGTTGTTCAAGAATATTTTCAAGTGTTGAATGTTTTTCATGTATTGTTTGTTCGCTCATGGGCCTTCCTTTCTATATCTGTATAATGTAAGGGATTTTTATGGAAAATAAAACACCAGTGTGTAAAAGGTTTAGGGTTTAGGGTTTAGGCTGAAGAGTTGCCTGTCCCGACGCATATCGGGAGATTACTCAAGATGAATTTCTGTTTTTTGTTTATCTGCTTGTTAATTACTTTTTACTGCTTACTAGCCTACCGTTCACGATTTACCAGTCACCCGTTACCAGTTACCAGTCACCAGTTACCAGTTATTGCTATTTAAAGCAATTTTAGTGAGCATGGACACAAAAAGGTTCAAAAAACTTTCAAAAAACTTGAGGCAAGTTTTTTGTATTTAGCTCTTTTTACTGATTATTTATTCATTATGGTGATCATGGTCACAATATCTTAATAAAAAACTTGAGGCAAGTTTTTTATTTTTACGTATATTCCATTCAATACGGGTTAATTAGGATTTAAGAAGGGACTATTTTATGAAACAAAAGAAGTCAATGTTAGAGATTACTATAAAATCAGTTATTTTAGGTATTCTTTTATCTATCATTCTAGCCGCGGCAAATGCCTATTTGGGTCTTTTTGCGGGAATGACGGTAAGCGCATCAATTCCTGCAGCCATTATCTCAATGGGTATATTGCGACTTTTTAAAAACTCCGGCATTCTTGAAAACAATATTGTACAAACAGCCGCATCTGCGGGTGAATCATTGGCAGCCGGTGTTATTTTTACAATTCCCGCTCTCGTGCTGATGGGATATTGGACTGATTTTGATTATATCGCCATTGCGGAAATGGCAGCTGTAGGCGGTATTATCGGAGTGATGTTCACTATTCCTTTGCGCCGGGCATTAATTATTGAAGCGAAACTTACCTATCCGGAAGGTGTTGCTACGGCTGAGGTTTTAAAAGCAGGTGATGAAGCCAGGGAAGGCAAAGAAGGCG
>JAUXEL010000187.1 GCA_030620575.1 Fidelibacterota bacterium | reverse complement strand
TTACACCATCGTGTCAAATCCATATCCTGTGAATCCGGTTATCCTGTCTGATTTTTACCTGCCATCATGTCAAATCCATATCCTGTGAGTCCTGCCTGTCCACCGTAGCCCCGATCCTTCGGGGGCGAAGGTGGATTATCTAATGTTCCTTTTTCCTTGTTGTGTTTTTAGTAAGCTTTTCTTCTCAATAAATTCTTCATACCGAAACGATTTCCCTATCCCGGCATTTCATGCCGGGCTATTGCGTCATTGATTACACCATCGTGTCAAATCCACATCCTGTAAATCCGGTTATCCCGTCAAATAAATTATCCTGTCAACTGATGGTTCCCTCGCTTTTTTGGCTGTTGGTGATTCTGTCTTTAACAATTTCTTGTTATCCCGTCGGGCTCTCCGTAAATTCATCAAAAAGGATTTTTATACATGGATATGATTCAATCACTGCAATCGGTACACACACACTATCAAGCCATTCGCAAAGAAATATCAAAGATCATTATCGGACAGGATGACGTTCTGGAATCTCTGCTGATCGCTTTTTTTTCGAGCGGACATGCACAGTTGGTCGGCGTTCCGGGCTTAGCCAAAACGATGATGATACAATCCTTGGCCGATGTTATGGATTTGCGCTTTAAGCGGATCCAATTTACACCGGATCTTATGCCGTCCGATATTACAGGTACCGAGGTGATTGAAGAAGATATGAAAACCGGTCACCGCAGCTTTCGCTTTATTAAAGGCCCTTTGTTCGGTAATATTATTCTGGCCGATGAGATCAATCGCACACCGCCGAAAACCCAAGCGGCACTCCTTGAGGCCATGCAGGAGCGGCAAGTGACAACAGGCGGGATAAGTTATAAACTTGAAGCCCCATTTTTTGTATTGGCGACGCAAAATCCCATTGAACAGGAAGGAACATATCCTTTACCGGAAGCACAGCTGGACCGTTTCATGTTTCAACTTTATGTTGATTATCCTTCCACCGAAGAAGAAAAAGAAATCGTGATCCGTACGACCGGATTGGAATCTGCCACTTTACAAAAAGTCATAACCCGCAGTGAATTGCTGGATATTCAAAAAAGCGTAAAAACACTGCCGGTAGCAGAGCATGTTGTTGACTATGCGGTAAATATTGTACGGGCAACCCGTCCGGATGATTCGGCCATTGACGATATTCGTCATTATGTCAAATGGGGTGCCGGTCCGCGTGCGTCTCAGTATCTGATCATCGCCGCGAAAACACGTGCTGCTATGTTGGGGAAGGTTACACCCGATGAAGAAGATATCAACGCGATAGCTCCACAGGTACTTCGTCATCGCGTTTTGCGTAATTTTAAAGCAGAAGCGGATAGTGTTTCAGTCGATGATATTATCCGTCAATTGATCCGGGTTCATCATGGAAAATCATGATTTTCATCCCGATAAGATCATTCATTTAGGGAATCTGCGCTTTCAGGCAAAAACCATTGTTGAAGGACTGATGCTAGGAATGCATGCATCGCCTTATCACGGATTTTCTGTTGAATTTTCTCAGCACCGGCAGTATATGCCGGGGGATGATATACGGCATATTGACTGGCAGGTTTACGGGAAAACAGACCGTTATTATATTAAACAGTATGAAGAAGAAACAAATCTGAACACCTATATTCTTGTTGATAATAGCAAGTCGATGGCATTTTCCGGTGACAAACAGATCAGCAAATACCAATATGCACAACTTGTTTCCGCCGCATTGATCTGGCTGTTGATCCACCAGAACGACGCAGTGGGTCTCGCTATTTTCAATGAAAAAATTGACGTACTATACCCGCCAAAATCAGTAAACAGTTATCTGAATGAACTATTGGTCGTGTTGCAAAATACACCCTGTTCACATCAAACTCATATTGGAAACACCCTGCATCAAATTTCAGAAAAACTGCCGCGCAAAGGCCTGGTAGTTCTTATCTCGGATTTGCTTGATGATGATGAAGCGATTATGCAGGGATTAAATCATCTGCGTTATCTTGGCCACGATGTGATGGTCATCCAACTGCTTGACCCGGATGAATGGAAACTTCAGCATCCCGGCAAACGGCAGTTCAACGACATGGAAAGCGGAGAAAATATCAAACTGGATGTACGTCAGATCCAGGATGAGTACCATAAAAAAATACAAACATTTACGGATAACTTTAACCGTCTTTGCGGGGAAAATGGCATTGATCATACGCTCATACTTACGGATCAGGACTGCCGTATTGCTTTGGTGGAATTCCTGAGAAAACGAAAACGGCTCTATTGATTAAATCAACATAAAACCCTTATGTAAAATTAAGGATATTTCAGCTTTGGAATAGTTGAAAAGTTGATTCGTCTCCGCCTCTCATTTCATTCGGGCTACGCCGTGATAAGAAGTTAATCCACCTTCGTCAAGACTACGGCGGACAAGAAAGACCTTCCGGCTTGATCCGAGCAGTCAGGAAACTGAGAGGAATCCCGGCTTGTCCGGCGAAACCCCGAATGGTCGGGGTGAAGACGGAATGGTCGAAAAACGATTCGGGGCTCTGCCAGTTGGCGGATTGGGCTGCGCCATGGCGAGTAAGTTCAGGATGATGCGTTATTTTCTTTTCTTTTTCTTCAGTTCCCGCATCTAGCTTTTGCGCGTTCCCTCTACCCCGAGTTAATCGGGGCCAGACAAGTAAGAAAATCCGATAAAAACGCGTTTAAAAATGCAAATTGTTTGACGAGCTTTGCGAGGAGTTTTTGTATTTTAGTGTTTGAAGAGGATTTTTAGCAGCAAAAGGTAAAGCGGGTGCCTTTTCTTTTGTTACTT
>JAUXEL010000115.1 GCA_030620575.1 Fidelibacterota bacterium | reverse complement strand
GGGCCGTTTGTGGTCAGTTTATTAGGTTTTGTCGCACAGAAAGGAAATCTGTTTGTTGGTTTTATCACCTTTTTTATTTTAGCACTTGGATTGGGTATGCCATATTTGTTCCTCGGTATATTCTCAGCAAAGATCAGCAGCTTACCGCGGTCAGGTGAGTGGCTGAACAGTGTACGTATATTTTTTGGTCTCGCACTGATTGGGATGGCCATATATTTTATTTTACCTTTACTGCTGGACACCATTGGCGGACTATTATTACCAATTTACATGATCGCCGCTGCCGTATATTTTGCTGTTATTGACAAGTCCGGTATTTCCATTCCATGGTTTTCACGTTTAAAGGTCGTTCCGGCAATGATCGTACTTGCTCTTGGGATTATTATGATAAAGCCCGTCGCTAATGATACCCCTAAAATGCCTTGGGAAGAATTCTCCAATGAAGCGGTTATGGAAGCAATAAGTGATAAAAAACCGATTATCATAGATTTTTATGCGGATTGGTGTAATCCCTGCAAGGAATTAGAACACATTACATTTACAGACCCTGATGTGCGGGAAGCCTTGCAGGATTTTATTCGTTTAAAAGTAGATGTAACAATTGCACGTGATGCAACAGATGCTATTAGAGATCAATTTAATGTTGTGGGTGTACCAACTATCATTTTCTATGATACAACAGGAAAAGAACGTGATGATCTGCGTCTGAACGGGTTTGAGAAACCGGATGATTTTATCCGGCGTTTAGAGGCTGCACTATTGAAATAAAGCATTCAGAAAATTTGCTATTTTGACACGGATTATATATAACTGAAAATGATTGATTCTTTTCATTTTTGTCAATACATTTAAAATTATGCTTAAGTGGAAACATAACCCGGAAAAATTACGATGGACATTTCAGCGCATCAGCGGATTGCAGTTGGCTATTTGTGTTGGTATTCATTTCTGGGTTTCCATCTTTAAACTTGGATGGCCCATCCGTTATGAAGGTCTGCATGCACTTTTGTCACACCCCGAATGGCTTGTCTTTTATTCCATTTTTCTTGTTTTGGCTGTATATCACGGATTTTCAGGATTATGGACCGTTATAACGGATCGCAATCCCTCTAAAACGGTAAAAAAAACATATAAAGTAATCCTGATTGTTTCGGGTGTTTTGCTTATCTTTCTGAGTGAGTGGAATTTAATTTTATTGGGACAGTAATGAAAAAAACAAATACGTTAACACATTACAGAATGAATTTTCAGTTAGGGATGTTTTCATACATTATGCATCGCATTACCGGAATTACGCTTTTGATTCTCGGTGTTTTTTATCTTATCATTTTAACTGCTATTCAGTTTGGTCCTATTGCCTTTGATAAAATGATAACGATTTTCGATTTACTTATTTTCCGCATTATTGGGGTCGTTTTTGTTGTAGCTCTTTTATGGCACGTTCTCAATGGACTGAAAATTCTTATCATTGATCTGTTTAATGTCGGACGTATGCAGAAATTGTTAACAACGATTGTGATTGTAATGTTCTTAACGGGAGCAACATTTTATCTTATACATGTTATTTCCTTATGGGTGCAGACATGAAAGAATTTGATGTTATTATTGTCGGAGCCGGAATGGCGGGTCTTCGTGCAGCCATAGACTCGGTAAAACGAGATCAACGAGTCGCGGTTATCACAAAAGTTCACCCTCTGCGTTCACATAGTGTTACAGCCTCAGGAGGAGTGAATGCCGTTTTAGATAAACCCCAAAAAACCAAAGATGATCCTTTTTCCGGAGATTCTATTGATATGCATTTACAGGACACCATTGCATGTGGACACTATTTCTCTGATACCGCTGCTGTTGAAACACTTGTTAATCGCGGTCCGGGAATGATAAAGGAACTGGAACGCTGGGGATGCTTGTTTTCCCGGACAAAAGATAATAAAATCGCGCAGCGCATGATGGGTGCCTCATCCAAACCACGTACCGTATATTCAGCTGATAAAACAGGGCATGTTATGATGAACACTTTGTATGAACAATGTGTTCGTTTACGGCAGAACAAACCCTCTCAACTGCAATTTTTTGAAGAATGGTTTGTTTTAAAATTATTGGTAATAAATAATACAACTGCAGGTGTGATCGCAATGCAGATTGCAACCGGCAAAATAGAGATTTTTACAGCAAAAGCAGTTATTTGGGCTACCGGCGGGATCGGTCGCGTTTACGGCAGAACATCGAATCCTTTAACAAACAGCGGTTGGGGTGTTGCTATTCCTTTATATGCAGGTGCCTTACTGAAAGATATGGAGTTTATACAGTTTCATCCCACACAGCTTTCCGGCTCGCATATTTTGATTACAGAAGCAGCCAGAGGTGAAGGTGCTGTATTGGTGAACCGAAAAGGGGAACGTTTTCTTGAAGCTTATGATGATTCAAAAAAAGATAAAGAATTATCACCCCGCGATATTATCAGTCGGAATATTCGCCGTGAAATCCTTGCCGGTCGCGGAGTGAATGCAAGCTGTGTTCATTTAGATATGAGAGGATTAGGAACAAAAAAAATAAAAACCCGATTGCCGGGTGTTCAGGAATTATGTAAAACCTATACAGGCCTTGATCCCGCTCGGCACCTGATTCCGGTAACCCCCGGACAACATTATACTATTGGCGGTATTCATACGAACGAAAAAGCCGAAACCAATATTCATGGGCTTTTTGCAGCCGGAGAATGTGCCTGTGCCGGTGTTCATGGCGCTAACAGAATGGGAGGGAATTCATTGCTGGAAGCACTGGTATTTGGTAAAATTGCTTCAGAAAGTGCTAATCGATATATAGCACATAAACCTGTAAAAACACTGAAAAGTAATTTTTTCGAGAATGCTTGTTTCGAAGAAGAGAATAAAATAAATTATTTATTATCACACAACGGACATTTTCGTGTTGCAGAAATTCGGGATAAAATGCATGAAATTATGGATGAGCATGTAAGTATATACAGGGATGGAATGGGTCTGGTAAATGCCGCGAAAGCAATAAAAGATCTTAAAAATAAATATAATAACGATTTGCTTGTTGACGGTCCGGATCGTCGCGCAAATTATGGTTTGATAGAGGCTATTGAATTAAAAGGAAGTCTGGATATTGCTGATATTATTATTCACGCGGCTCTGAAACGCAATGAAAGTATTGGGGTGCACTTCCGGAATGATTTCCCTGTATATAAAAATCGTTCGCGACACTCATTATCAAAAATAAATAAAGGGAAAATAAAGATTCGTTATATTCCTGTAAAATCAAAAAACAAACTGTTGAAAACTATATCTGCGGGAACTATTTTGGTAAAAAAATGAAAGAGAAAAAATACAAAATCTCTGTGTTTCGTTTTGACCCTCTTGTTGATACAGATTATCATTTTGAACATTATTTAGTTCCGCGTTCAAAGGTAAAAACAGTTTTGGATGGATTGATTTATATACGTGATTATCTTGACGGTACCTTGGCATTTCGTTCTTCATGCAGGCAGGGACGTTGCGGTTCTTGTGCAGTACATGTTAACGGGGGCTACGGACTGGCATGTGAAATGCCTCTCAAACCCGGGAAAAATGTTATTCGTCCTTTAGCGCAGTTACCTGTTATTAAAGATCTCATGGTGGATATGGAACGATTTTGGGAAAAACATGAATCTATAAAACCCTATTTAGTCCGTAAAACGAATAATGCTGAACAAAGTTATGAAAACCGTCGCGAAATGGAAAAGATGATTGATTGTATTTTATGCGGAGCTTGTTTTTCAGCATGTTTAATGACCGGAAAGAATCCTGATTTTCACGGTCCTGCAGCCTATGTGATCCTTAATCGTTTTCTTCATGATGAACGGGATGCTATACAAAAGCAGCGTTTAGATATCGTTAAAGGCGAAAATGGTGTATTTCGTTGTCATAGTATGTATAACTGTAATGAAGCTTGCCCAAAAAATGTAAAACCATCCGAAAATATATTGGAAATCAAAAAAAATATTAATTAAATTTAACTGTTGTCATTTTAATCATAAATAGGAGTCTTATGTGGAAAAAGTCATTAGTCGTCAAATTGCAGAATTTGCAGTAAATTTAAAATATGAAGATTTACCGGAAGAAGTGATTTTTGAAGTAAAACGCTATCTGTTTGATTCTATTGGATGTGCGCTGGGAAGCATGAATACCCGTGATGTAAATATTATTAAAGATATTTATTCTGAAATGGGTGGGCGGGAAGAAGCAACTGTATTTGGATTTAATATAAAGATTCCGGCTGTACAAGCAAGTTTTTTGAATGCTTTAATGATCCGTGCACTTGATTACAATGATATTTACTGGAAGGAAGACCCTTCACATCCTTCAGATATTATTCCTGCCGCACTGGCAATGGCTGAGCGGGTAGGTGCCTCCATGAAGGATGTTATTGTAGCTATTGTACTCGCTTATGAATTTGAACAACGTATGTGTGAATTTGCCAAACCGGGTGTCAGAGAACGAAAATGGCATCATGCAACATTAACCCAATTTGTATCACCCATTGTTGCCGGTAAAATTTTAGGCTTAAATGTAGAACAAATGATGCATGCTATTGGAATCAGTGGATGCCATAATCATACTATCGGATGTCCGACTGCAGGTAAATTAACCATGATGAAAAACACGGTGGATCCGATGTCAACACAAGCCGGTGTTATGGCGGTTTTAATGGCGGAAAAAGGATATACCGGAACGAAAGCGATCTTTGAAGGAAAAGAAGGTTTTATGGATGTGTTTGGTCCCGATTGGGATGTGAATGCTTTAGTTGGAGATTTGGGAAAATCTTATAAGATACTGGAGTGTTCTATGAAGGCCTTTCCCACAGAGGCTCTGACACATACACATATTTCAGCAACGATCAAGCTTATGACAGAACATGACATCGATTATAAAGATATTGATGTTGTTACTATTACGACTATTGCCAGAGCTTGTGATATCCTTTTTGATCCACATAAATATCGTCCGGAATCACGCGAAACCGCAGATCACAGTTTGCCGTATTGCGTTGCCTGTGCTCTAATTGACAGAAAAGTAACAACCCGAAGTTTTGATGATGAAAAAATTAAGGATCCACGCATTTGGGAAGTGATTGATAAAATTCAAGGGGAAGCTTCGGAGGAATTTGAAAAAATGTTTCCGGAAAAACAACCTTCACGAGTAATAATTCGATTGAAAAACGGTAAAGAACATTCCTTATATTTGGAATATCCCAAAGGAGATCCGCGGGAGCCTATGACACAAGCAGATTTAGATGCAAAAGTAATGGCCTTATGC
>JAUXEL010000028.1 GCA_030620575.1 Fidelibacterota bacterium | reverse complement strand
CCCTGAACTTGATTCAGGGTCTCAATTTATATTAGCCCATTCATTAATGCAGATACTAATCCCCCGAACCATCGGGGCTATGCCGGACAGGTCGCCCGTCAAGCCGGAGCGCAAAACCACCCCTCGCGTCACCCTGAACTTGATTCAGGGTCTCAATTTATATTAGCCCATTCATTAATGCAGATACTGATCCCCCGAACTATTGGGGCTATGCCGGACAGGTCGCCCGTTAGGCCGGAGCGCAAAAGGGGTCGAGATGACAAAACAATATAAAAAAGGCGGTTTAAAACCGTCTTCATTTTTACATCTAAAATTTAATTAGAACAATTCATTCTCAGCAACACGCTGCATACTCAATTTACACAACCGTGGTCAGCCTCTTGATTCATGGTTAAATCTTGTTCCAACGATAGCAGGATTCCAATCAAATAACAATAACATGATTCTACTTTTCATTTCCGTTATTTTCCAAGGGATTATACTCGCTATTCAATGTTTTTAAAATAATCTAAAAATTCATTTTGAGAAATAATTTTTTCCTTTTCATAAATATGCGTATCAGTACCAAGTATTTTATCAATATCTTCCCGAAATTCTAAAAATGATATCTTCAGTTTTCCAGCTTTTAGAACGCTAGTAATTTCTTTATCTTTTTCGTTACCAATTAAACTACCACACCATTCTTCTGTATTTTCTTTTCCATTTTTCCACACACTTAGTGGTATAGCTATCTCGGCATGGTTCAACATGAAATATACACGGCCCATAACAATATTCATCAGAGCTGTTTTGTAGTGCTTTAATGCTTTAAAAGCTTTTGTATAATAGTGACAACGCCTATATAATTTAAAATAATTTAATTTGCTTTGTGATAATTTGTTTAATTCTAGTATTGCCTCATCATACCTTTTCATGCTTGATAGTATTTGTACTTTACCAAATGTTTGAAATTCCCAATCGTCAGAATAAACTTGAACTTTTGATACTTCACTAAGCCATTTTTCTACTAATTCAGAATTACCTAAAATATTTGAAATTTTGACTAAATTCCTAATAATTGTAATTGATCTAATACCTTTAGGTGTTGAAATTTGATATGCTTTTTCAAGTACAAGCAATGCTTCGTGATATTCTTTTTCATTTAGTAATTTGATACCCTTTAATTTTAAGGCATCAATCTTTTTTAGATTATTATAACGTGGGTCTTTTGGTTTGTAGCTTTTTGCACCAACAGATAGTTCATATGTTTTTTTATACCTTTTCTTACTTCTTTTTTTTCTTCTTGAAAAAAATACCTTAAGCAAAATAATTATAATCACTATGATTATTATTGTTTTCATATAACAAATCCTACTTCACAATGGTTATCTGTAGTTTTATGGTCTATAAAAGAAGTTATCTCCTTTAAAAATCAAATCAAATAAATAATCCATAAAAAAGCAATCAATGACCGCCTTTTTATTATTATTTCAATTCAACAAATCAACATTTAAAACAACTCATTATCGGCAACGCGTTCAACGCCAAGCTTGCCAACATGATTAATCACGTCTTTTGCGCGGATAAATAAATTATAGCGGTATTCGCTGTAATTTTCATCTTCCGGATTAAAGCTAAGAATATTGACATCACTGTCCTCGTGGATGAATTTATTATCACCGATATAAATTCCTACATGCGTAATGCGTTCACTGCCGTCTTCGCGGTAGACACCGAAAAACACCAGATCGCCGGGCTTAAGTTTATCCAGTTCTTTATTCCCTTCCACAACGGTTTTACCTACTAAAACTTGCTGGGAGGCATCCCGTGGCAAATATACACCGTGCAGAAACATGACGGTACGAATAAAGCCGGAGCAATCCAGCATTTTTGTTGAGGTCCCGCCCCAGAGATAAGGGCGTCCCATATAGGTATGTGCCAATTTCAGAACACTTTCTGTAGATATTTTAACTTCATTTTTCCATGTGTTGAAATTCATACAGTCCACGGCTTTTATATAACCTTCCCTGCCATCAGGATATGCGACTTTGACATAATCACCGTCTTGCCCAAGTTCTTTCAGAAAACTCTTCGCGGTTATATCACCAACGATTGGAGATTTACAGGAGGTTTTTGAATATACGTACCCGGCATCCGCGAGGTAGATGATTTTTTCCGCTTCCTGCCAATCATTGAATTCCGCCGGGGTCATCGCCGTAAACGCCGACCCTTCCATCCAACCAAGATAACTATCAGGTGTTTGTACATAGTAGTTGTTGCCTCCCTTTTTAAAAACCCGGATAGGCACACCCAGAATGGCTTGAGTCGCCATCTCGGTACGCGCAGAAGGTTCGACACGCATATTGGCTACCGACCGATTGACAACACCGTAAATCTTGCCTTTCAGTTCGGCGTCCGGAAGCAGTTTAATTTTATCTGCAACACGATATCCTTCGCGCTCAAGTTTAGCAATTAAAGAATTATGCCCCCGCAAGCTATTCATTTCTCCTGTCAATGTCACAATTTTGCCCTGCTGTTCATACTCAACATCAAAAATATTGACTCGGCGATCCGGACATACTTCTTTCCTGATTTCATTAATAAATGTATGTACCGGGCGCACGGGCACCTGATTGCATGAGATCATAAGTATCGCAGCAAGCATAAATATCATTATTTTCTTCATTATTATTCCTTACTTAATTGTATGATGAATATAATAAATGCAAGACGGTTTCAAAATACATTTATGTCTGAATAAATTCAATATTTTTGCATTCACTTTTCGCTCTGTTCTGTGTATATTTTAATTATTGAATTGATTACAAAAGAAAGGATAATCATGCAAAATAGATCTTTACTATTTATTATAATGCTGCTACTATTTGTTGGTGTCATACCAGCTCAAACGGTTCCCGATCTGGAAGAATATCTGACCTTAAAATGTGACTTTCATATGCATACCATTTATTCCGATGGATTAGTGTGGCCGACTGTGCGGGTTGATGAAGCCGTTAGAGAAGGTCTGGATGCCATCGCGATCACGGACCATCTGGAATACCTGCCCCACAAAAAATATTTACCCGCGGGTCACAATATTTCATATGAAATTGCCAATAAATATGCAAAAAAGAAAAATATCATTTGTATTCGCGGTGCAGAAATTACCCGTTGGATGCCGTCAGGCCATTTTAATGCTCTGTTTATTCAAGATGCAAACAAACTTATAATTAAAAAATTTTTACCGGCCATAGAAGAAGCAATTAATCAAGGTGCGTTTATATTATGGAATCATCCGGGCTGGTGGGTACATCAACCGGACAAAGTTGTCCGCTGGTATGATATTCATACTACTTTGATTAAGCGAAATTGGTTACACGGTATTGAATTTGCAAATTGGCATGAATATTATCCCGAAGTACTTGAGTTTACCGATAAATATAACTTAGCCGTCATAGGTAATTCAGATGTACACGGCGTTTCGTCGGAAGTATTTTTAAGTCAGTCCGATCATCGCCCTTTTACATTGGTTTTTGCGACCGAGCGAAGCGAAGATGCTATCAAGGAAGCCTTGTTTGCCGGCAGATGTATCGCTGTGGCAGAAAAGGATATTCTTGCAGGTCCGGAAGATTTAACAAAACGCTTTGTGAAAGCTTGTCTCGAAGTTCAAACATCCAATAATGGAAATATTTTTCTGATAAACCGCAGTGATATCCCTTTTATTTTTATGTCCTCGGATCAGGCAGAATACCTTCTGCCAAAATCCGGCACTGTCAGCCTTCCGAAACAAGATGAAAATGTGTGGACAATAAAAAATGTTCTGGTGGGCAACAATAATTATTTAACTTTGGCTTTAGAAAAATAATCTATCCGTAAAATGGATATATTATATATTATTGAAGTAAATGTTTTTTCGACATTTACATAAAATTATTTAAGCTTCTGTTTATTTTTAACTTGCAAAAAAAGATACTTACACTTATCTTTTCCAAAATTTGAAAAGAGGTGTAATTTTGATCCCATTTAATGAATTACTTTGCCCCAAATGCGGCGAACCACTAAATAAGGAATCTTTAAAGAACCGTTTGTTTTGTCCGCACTGCCGAACGAACTTAAAAAATGAAGCATATGTTGATTTTTTAGAATATCTCGTTGAACAGGGAATCGTTGATAATGTCGATTTTTTTGATACATCGCTTTATGGAAATGACTTTTTAAAGTACGAAACAAATGATATGGATGGCGAACACGATATTGCTGAAGTCGAGAATGACAATCCGCAAAATTTTCTGGACGGCAATATGATATCTATTGAAGATGAATTTATTGCTGATGTCGAATCAGCTCAAAATACAACTGAAGATTTTACTGTTTTCGAAGTTGGAGAAGATGATGACGAATAATAATGACAAGACAAAACACATTGAAATCAATATAAATGAAAAAACCGCTCAGGGTAGTTACGCAAACCTGCAAATCGTAACACATAGCCCCAGCGAGTTTATTCTTGATTTCTGTCAGGTACTTCCCGGTCTCCCAAAAGCAAATGTTGTTTCACGTATTATTCTTTCCCCCCAGCATGCAAAAGCTCTGATGAAAACCCTTTCCACCAATATTTCCCGTTATGAACAGCATTTTGGGGAAATTAAGGAATTGCAAAACCCGATACAGCCGCAACTGCATTTAAAACCCGAAAACGAAAAAACACCGAACTAATACTGTTTATTTATTCTTAAAAGATCCAGTTAAACCGCAAACTTCCTGACTGGTTATACACGCGCGATATACCGGTTTGATTAATTTGTTCCAAACGATAATTTAGTGTCAGTTTGTTAGAATATTGCAGCAATAATATGCCGCCGATACGTATTGAGTGATAGGATTCTGTATGAGTTGCTATATCCTGATACCGAAAATCACGACGCTGGGAATATACAGGTCCTGCAGCAATAGTAAACTGCTTTGTTTTGTATCCTGGCGTTACTTCAACTTTAATGGTGTACTTGCTGTCAGTCAGCTCCTGTATAAAGTCTTTCCAGTCCAGTAATCCGTTATCTTCCCAGCGAAAAAACACATAGCCGCGGATAATCCATTTGGGCGTAAAATAATATTGAATACTTTGCTGTAATTTGAGTCCTCGAAATATCATACTTTGTACATGTACAAAAGCAGAATCTTCATAATCATAAACAAAATAATTGGCATAAATTTCCTGTTTCGCATTCCAACGGATGATTCTGGGAATATTGGTATTAATTTCCGACTTCAGGGAATATACCCTGTTCCAATGGTTCTGAGCAGAGCGCTGGTGGAATAAATATACATAATGATGCAAAAATATATTCCCTGAAATTGAGAGTGAAGTATATTGTCCCATACGGTGATGCCATGCCGGAGACACCGAATAGCTTAGCTCATCCCTATCGTCATAATTGTTCGTATCCGGCGTATCATAATAGAGTAAAGATCCCCGGTAATTGATATAAAGGCTATCATTTTCCGTTAATTTCCAGGATACGCGTGCAAGAATATTCTTTTTATCAAAAATATAATCCGACGGCAGAGAAATTGCAGGGTTTGTTGCCGTGGTCCGGCTTTGCCTGTAATCATTTGTAAATCCGACATAAGCTCGAAACGCACCCATGTGCCCGCGCAGCCGTATATCGTTTTGCAGTGATAAAAACTGGCGGGTCCGAGTTTCTTTGCTGTCGTAATAGGAAAAACTAAGTCCGTCCTGCGTACTGGAAAATTCCACCTTATAATCCACGATCAAATTGTCATTAACGGGATAATAAAGATCGTTCCCAATATATACCGCTGTATTCAAGCGTTCTTCGGTATCCGCTTCCCGTGTAATATAGTATTCTCGATTATATGCTTTAAACCCTGCGGAAAAAGTATTTTGTAATAAAGAAGGTGTTTTTACGCGGAAATTAATACGATTATCAAAAGTATAATTTCTGCGGTTGCCCATTTGAGAATAATCCCAGTTCAGTTCGGGATAAAATAAAAGACCGGACATATTTCGGTTTAGTTCCATGCCGCCATACCAGCCCATATCGCGGATGCCAAGACGAGTTTCTCTGGCATAACCGCTTTCTAGCATTATGGTATAATGTTGTTTCTTATAATCCCCTTTTATTCCGGCACGTCCTTGATTATAATCATAAGCATGATACGTTTGTCCATCTTTAAATAAAAAATATTTTCCGGTAAGCCCAACCCGTAATACGGGAGAAAGCGCATAAAGCACATCCAGATTCACATTGGTTTGTGTTTTCAGGCGTGATGTTTCACTGTATATTGAACTATTGTTTGCAATACGGCTGCTAACATACAGTTTATTGTATTGCGTTGCAAAACGATTCCATCCGCCAAATATATAATAATGATTCAGTTGATTAGCATACACCATAGTAGTATCTGCCGCGAAACATCGCGGAGTTGCAAAGACAATAAATATTACAGCTAAAATGATGTATAGTTTCGGTTTCATATTATCGTTTATAATGAATCAATCGGAATCCTGATGTATCCCAAAACCCATAAGTGCAATGATGGATCCAGTCCCCGAGAATAACCATGGTTTTTCCGTGATTCTCATTGCAATACGGTTCATGCACGTGCCCGCTGATGGCAATATCATATCCCTGCTGCAGTTTTTCAAGAAGGAAGTGCTGCATTTTCTTTATCATCGGGTCCGGCACACGGGGAATGTTCTGCAATGCGCGATTATAGTGACTAACATGCTCACCCAAAGCATAGATCCATTTTACAGGAAGACATTTCAATAATGCAACAGCTAAGGAAGAACGTATGAATTTACGAACAAGCGGATAACTTGTATGAGGGTAAACCACTTGATCGCCATGCAAACAATAGAAACGCATATTCTGATAATTGAATATCATTGTTTCCGGATAAAAATGAATACCCAGTTCTCTGGTTAAATATCCCTGAATCCAATAATCATGGTTTCCTCCGATATAATGAATTTCAATACCTTCTTTGCGAAGATTAGCGAGGGCATCTACTACCGGTTTTAGTGTTTTAGGGATATAGTTGCGGCAGTCAAACCAAAAATCAAAAAAATCACCTAAAATAAACAGGGTTCCACCGGTGGTTTTTATTTTATTCAGGCAAGCGATAACCCCATGTAAGCGATATTCTTGTTCCTCACCGCGACGGGTAGAAATATGGGTGTCGGAAAAAAAATAAAACGGCGGCGTTATCCGTTCAGGCGCAATATCGGAAGATAATGAAACAGTGTTTTTCATATATATTATAACCGGTTTCTTCCGCTTTTTTTAGTTAGCGTTTTTAGATTTTTTGTCAGTAATTTAGAAGGCTTAAATACATCAAATTGCCAAGTCCAGTTATTTTTTACGGTACCCGGCGTATTCATACGCGCAGAAGAATCTAGATTCAGAAGGTCCTGCATGGGAACTACAGCCCACATTGCATTAGAATAAAATGCCATTTCTATTAAAACCCATGCTGCATTTAATGCATTACATTTTGCATAATGCGCAAGCATTTTTTTCTCAGAATCGGATGCATGTTCATACCAGCCACGGGAAGTATTATTATCATGTGTTCCGCTATACACCACAAAGCGGTCGCTGCTTTCGTAATTTTCCGGTAAATACGCATTTTCAGTATCACTGTTAAAAGCAAATTGTAAAATTTTCATACCTGGGTAATTAAATTTTTGTCGAAGTGCGGTAACATCCGCTGTAATAATACCCAGATCTTCTGCAATTATGGACAGGCCGGAAATTTCTTTATTAAATGTCCGGAAAATATCGGCCCGCGGGCCTTCGATCCAGTTGCCTGTCTCAGCTGTTGGCGCACCGTAGGGAATTTCATAAGCAGAACAAAATCCCCGAAAATGGTCTATGCGAATAACATCTGCATGGATTTTTC
Source organism: Fidelibacterota bacterium (assembly GCA_030620575.1). Lineage (GTDB taxonomy): Bacteria > Fidelibacterota > Fidelibacteria > Fidelibacterales > Fidelibacteraceae > M50B103. Next base: position 6,833 of record JAUXEL010000028.1, on the reverse strand, counting down.
CCATCTTGACACGCTGTATCCACCATGTGTAATTGTCTGCTTTCATCGCCTTCCAGTCAAAATGCGGCTGTCCCCACAGCTGTCCCGTTTCGGTAAATAAATCCGGGGGAACACCGGTCCAAACAAGAGGAAAGCCATTTTCATCCAGTTTAAAAAGATCGCGATGCGTCCATACATCGGCAGAATTACCGGAAATAAAAATGGGGATATCACCGATAATGCGAATGTCTTTTGTGTTGGCATAGGTTTTTATTTTTGCCCATTGATCAAAAAGAATATATTGTTCGAATTTGAATTGCCGGATAACATTAGCATGTTCTTTTTCCCATTGAACAAGCGCATTTTTATCCCGATTACGCAGTCCTGCAGGAAAATCATACCATGTGCCCTGATATAGATCTTGCAGAGTCATAAACAGCGCGGTATCATGTAGCCAATAGGCGTGAACATTACAAAATGTTTCGAATTCTTCCTTATTTGTGTTTTGTTTCCAATTTTGATATGCTAATGCAAAAGCCCGCCGCCGTACATCGTGGATTCCGGTTTCACGTGCCTGAATGCAAATATCCCAATCAGTATCATTTAAAAGCCCTGTCTTTCGCAACATATCAGGACTAATAAACGCGGGATTAATGGCGTTTGCGGATGGACTTGCATACGGGGAACCGGTATGATCGGGATATGTCAGGGGCAGTAACTGCCACAGTGACTGCCCGGTTTCTTCTAACCAATCGATAAAATGGTAGGCATCCGGACCAAAATCTCCCTTACCCCATAAACTTGGCAGGGAGCTTACATGTAACAGGACACCGGAGATACGTTCTGGCATGTATTCCTCTTAAATAAAGTTTTGAATGTCCGTTTTAATTTTAAATAAAAGATTTCGCCAGTCTGTAAGTGAAAGATCATGATCCCAGTGTTCTTCAAGTAGTGCCTCGGGAGTTTGTTTGAAAATCCGTTGTACTACAGTGAAAATCACAATAATATCATCAACATAATTAAGCAACTGCATCGGGAAGCGTTTCAGATTTCGAAATTTTAAATTTACCGGAAGAAGCAGGTACAATGCCGATCCCCCTATCCACCATTTTATTTGACGGGGTGTGCGTTCATCGCAAAGCAGACGATAGAAAAGTTTTAACAAACAAGGAATTCCCCGTGCAATTTCTTTGAATGCTTCCTTTGTTGAAATATCCAAAGGATAACTAAGTTCTTTTTCCATATTCTTCTCCTAACATTGTTTCATTTAACTCAATTTTTTTCAAACTGTGCGACAACCAAAAATACGCGAGGGTCCCGGCAGTCGAAGTTGCTATGATCTGTGCAATAAATACACCCTTAATGCCCCACTCGAAGACCCGGGTAAACAAAATAGCCAATGGAACAATAATAACGGCAATGCGAATAATCGTAATGATCAGCCCGGGTAAACCCTTTCCGAATCCCTGAAATACCCGACCGGATATCATACCGATCACTATAAACGGGTAGGTAAAAACAATAAACCGTATATATGTAATGCCAACATCAATGATTACCGGATTCGCAGAAAACATTTTCATAAAATAAGGAGAAATGAGATAGAAAAAAAGCCCTAAAATCACTGCAATAATTTCTCCGCATCGAATTACATAGAGATAGGTCGAACGCATCAGGTCTATACGTTTTGCACCATACAACATACCCATAATTGTAACCAGCGAGGAAGCGCATGCCATAATTGGCAAAAAGAATAACTGGTCCAGACGCATACCGATTCCCACTCCGGCAATAGCATCACTGCCGAAATAGACCACAATGCGGTTATACAGCATCTGTCCAAACGACATAACAGCAAAGGACAAGGATGCCGGCATACCAATGCTAAAGGTTTTACCAATAATCTCCCATGAAAAAGAAAAATCACTAAAAGCAAATTGAACATGGCTTGCGCGTTTTACAAAAAAGAAAATAAGATATAAAATGGTTACTGCAAACTGTGCCGTGATAGTTGCCCATGCCGCACCGGCAATACCCAATTTGAAAACAAAAATAAACAACGGATCTAATGCAATATTGATAACAGTGCCAACGATCATAAAACGGACCGGGGTTTTTACATCTCCTTCTCCCGATAAAATCGAGCGAAAAAATACGTTGAGAATATTGAATACAAATCCGAATATAATTACCTCAAAATATTTAACAGACAGATCAATAATATTTGCCGGCGCTCCCAGTAATTTAAAAATAGGGTAGCGAAAAATGATACTAACCGTTGAAATAAGCACACTAATGACCACCGCAAGCATTATGGCATGTTCGGCGGTGTTATTGGCGCGTTTTTTATCTTTTGCACCCAATGCCTGTGAAATAATACTGGTAATTCCGATTCCCAATCCAAAACAAATACTAATGGAAAAGAAAACAAAAGGCAGATTAAACTGCATTGCGGCAATTGCGTCACCACTGATCTTACTGACAAAGAATGTATCGGTTAAGTTATAAAGATATTGAACGATCATTCCCAGGAAAATTGGAAGGGATAAACTCCACACGGCTTTTTTAGGGTTGTTGATGAGTTTTTCGACGCGGTTTGATTTTTCCGACATAATTTTCCTTATATAAAGGGGGAAAATAATTATTCCTTTTTATAAAAGGAAATACTTTATTTTGTATTTGGGAAAAAAGAATGCTTATTGCGTGTTGAAAAATGATTGCCGGATTTACAGTACACATGTAAAAGTCAGCATTTCTTAATTGTAATGATCCTTGTTATATCAATGGGTTTTTTTCGGGTTGAAGAGGTAATGTAGAAGAATTAGCACAGAATATAATTCCAGCCTGCCCAAGAGCATGCTAAATGTAAGAACCACTTTTGAGATGTTATCAAAGAAAGCATAATTTTCAATGGCTCCTACTCTTGCAAGTCCCGGACCGATATTGCTTAGTGTCGCGATCGAGGCGGCGAACGAGGTAACGATATCATACCCACGGAAGGTCAGGAACAGAGTAATAAATGCGAATATTGCGACGAAAAGTATAATAAAAGCGGTAACATTTTTAAGTACCTGGTCTTCTATCTTTTCCTTGTCAATCTTAAGTGAAAATACGGCATTGGGATACATGAGTTTTTTGATCTCTTCGACGATGAACTTTATTCCGATCATGATACGTATCTGTTTCATACCACCACCGGTAGAACCCGCGCAGCCGCCCGCAAACATAAGCATTACCAGCAAAATTTTCGTAAAAGCCGGCCAGAGTTCAAAATTGGCGGTAACGAATCCTGTGGTCGTTGTGATCGAAACCACCTGAAATGAAGCGTAGCGTAAAGATGTCCAAAAATTATACCCGGCTCCCGAGAAATAAATACTTACAGCAATAAAAATCGTTGAAACAAGAATTATACTTATATAGAATTTCCATTCCCGGTTGCGAATAAATTCGCCGAGGCGGCCATGGATCAGATGAAAATGTAACACAAAATTCGTACCGGCCAAAAACATGAAGACAAGGATAACCATCTCGATATAGAGGCTGTTAAATCCGGCAATTGATGCGTTCAAGGTGGAAAATCCACCGGTTGCCAATGTTCCGAAGGTATGGCACAACGCGGTGTAGAGGTCCAGACCTCCAAACATTAGCAGTGTGGTTTCCAGTATAGTCAATCCAAGATATATGAGCCATAATATCATGGCGGTATTTTTGATCTTCGGACTGATCTTATCCTTGATAGGTCCGGGAACTTCCGCGCGAAACAGCTGTGTGGAACTCACCCCGAGAGCCGGTAGAATAATAATTGCCAAGAGGATGATTCCCATGCCACCCAACCAATGAGTTAAACTGCGCCAGAAAAGGAGACCTTTGGGAACCAATTCAATATTGGTGAGGACGGTTGCACCGGTTGTGGTAAAACCGGACATCGTTTCAAAAACGCAGTTAATGAAATTTCCATCGAACAATCCATGAAAGAAAAAAGGCAGGGCGCCAAACAGAGCAGCGGATATCCACCCCAGAGAAACAATGACAAAGCCCTCCCGGGCTCGCAAGGGTTTATCCGAATGAAAGATAAGTGTAAAGCCGAGTCCAACTGCCAGGGTGATTCCCATGCTGAGAGCAATATCTGCAGTATCGCCGGAAGCATAATAAATGGAAAATGCAAGCGGCAGACACATTGATACCGAAAGAATGATCAGTAGTATACCTTGTATTTTGAGTATTGCTTTCCAATTCATGACGTGTCATTTCCGGACTTAGTTATGCAAACATCTTTTCAACTTGTTTCTTGGATTCGGGAAGTACGAATATAATGACAATATCATTAAGCCGTATTTCATCGTCACCGTGAGGTATAATTACATGATCATCCCTGATTATTGCCCCGATAATCATCCCTTTGGGGAATTTCACTTCATTAAGGGATTTTTCCAAAATGGATATTTTTTCTGATATTTTGATCTTAATGGTTTCCGCATCAATATAGGGTACCGGCGTGATCGATAAAATATCGCCTTTTCTGCAGTATTTCATGATCTCAGCCGAGGCCAGGGACTCAGTGGAAAACACCGAATCAATTTCCTGTACTTGGTTAATAATAGCACTAATAGCAATATTGGAAATATTGCAAATAGCCTTGTGGGCGTTGTTTTTCTTTGCGAGAACAGCTGATATAATATTGTGCTCATCACTTTCTGTTACGCAAACAACGAATGCGTTCTCCATATCCAGGTCCGAAAGCACCGTTTGATTAGTACCGGAACCGTGTATAATAAGTACATTATCCAGTTCTTTGGACAGGCGGGCACATGTTTTTTCATCTTCTTCAATGATGGTTACTTTTTTGCCGTTTTCTACTTGTATTTTGGCAAATTCCCTGCCAATACGGTTACCGCCAATGATGATGACATTTTTGATCTTTATCCGGGAAGCAAAATAAAGATTAATCACTTCCTTGAGGGTTTTCGATTTACCGATAATATAAAGCTTATCTCCGGTGCGAAGTATATCGTTGCCATCGGGTATCGCGACTTCATGATCTTTTTTAATAGCAATGATCCTGACCTTCTGCCAAATTTTATTTTGCCGGGTGATATCTTTTAACATCATCCCGTTTCCTGAAAAATCTTCGTTTATTACAGTACCGATGATTTTTACATTCTCCCTGATAAAATGGATATGTTCCATAGCATCCGGCTCAGAAATAAGCTCCGCGATTTTATTGATAGACAGCTGTTTTGTGGCAACGACTTTATCAATGCCAAAATCAGCGGGATTGTTTAGGGGATTCAGGAAATAATGGTTGTAATTTTCGACTTTGGCTATGGTTGTCGCCTGACTGATCTTTTTTACCAGACCGCAGGATACAATATTTACGTTATCGTTATTACTCAGTGCCAAAAAAAGGTCAGCTTTTTCAACATTGGCTTTTAATAAAACCGATGTATTGGTTCCACTGCCTGGAATAATAAGAGCATCAAGACTGTTGTTAAGCTGTTTCGCCTGTTTTTCGGATTTTTCGATAACAGTTACGCTGTGATCCTCGCGGACGAGTTGCTCTGCAATCGAAGAACCTAATTCTCCACCGCCAACAATTAGAATATTCATAAAATGATTGAACCTTTTATTATTGATATAGAAGTTTTTGCCACAAATCAGTTTCCGGGCAGATATTTTATGTGTAATGTTTGATTTTTCTTTTCAGCGCTGTCTAAATATTTCATTACTGAATGTAATAAAAAAGTATAATGATTTACAATATATTTTACCTGCTTTATGTCTTCTTCGGTTTTGTGATATTTTTGGTTTGAATCAGCTCGATTCCTCAACTTTTCAACTTTCCAGCCTTCTCCGTCAGCTGACGGATACGCCCGGCAGGTGTCTTTTCAACTTTCAACTCTTCAACTTCTTCTCTTTTCTTATGCGTAAGCAAATAATTATTTCTTTCTGTAAAAGGAAATACTTTGTATCTTTTATTTAGTAAAATGAGGTAACCATGCTGCAAAAATCCACTTTTATCATCATTGTTTTTCTTTTAGCTATTGCATTCACCGGTTGTGAAAAGCAATTTGAAGATCTAACCCCGCAACAGATCGCTGCAGCGGATACTCTTGAAATATCTCATGATATACTAAAAGAACTACTTGCTAAACCGTTGTATGAATTTAATGAATCAGATATTGATGTATATCTTCCCTATCTGCAATATACAATACCCAGACTGCGTGATCGGATACAGCATCTTGCAAGAAAAAATCTGAATCAACCTTATGAAATCTATCTATTAGGTGAATATCCTGTCGAAATTTACGATGCGCAACCTTTGTATTGTTTAGATAAGAGTGATTGTGTGGTTTTTTGTGAACATATTTTAGCTATGTCTTTGGCATACGACTGGCAAAGTTTTTTCGCGATCTTGCAACGCGTACGTTATAAAGACGGCATTATCAGCTATGCAACACGGAACCATTACGGTGAATACGATTGGATGCTTAGTAATACCTGGCTTGCGGAAGATATGACTAAAAAACTTGTTGGAGAACGTGCTATACTTGATACTACGCATGTCAATAAAACACATTTTTTTAAAAAGCGGGATGTTCCATATATTTTGCCTGAAGATTCACTTGTGTGGAGTTTTATACCCCTTGAACTTATCCCGGAGATACTACCTCAACTACAAACCGGAGATCTAATCAATGTAGTTCGCGGTTATAAACATAATAAATGGGTTGGTCATTTTGGATTTGTAATGGTAAATGATGACGGCACGGTAAATTTTCTTCATTCCACTCCGCCTCAGGTTAAAGAACAACCTTTCCTTGAACTCCTGGATGTTGTCACGCTTTCTAATT
>JAUXEL010000091.1 GCA_030620575.1 Fidelibacterota bacterium | reverse complement strand
TTTGGCTCATTTTTATTAAAAAATAAACATCAACAAAGGCAATAAAACCATTAAGGAGACATACGGGCCAGGCGCCTATCAGACCACCGTATATCGAGAAGAGAGTGGCGCCAAATAAATTTATCCAACGCAGACGCCAAATATTTTTCATCATCAGCGAAATGGCGGTGACAACGGATGCCACATATCCAATAATTTCAAAAATAGACATAATTATTTTACTTCCTTTCTTTGCTCATATGCCCGACTATAGGTGCTTAGGTGAATTGCATTATCTTTAATTTTCTGTCGAAATTCGGGAGATATCAGCACCTTTAATTCCGCCTCCCTGTGGCGACTCATGAAGGCCGGTCCGCTTGGGTTCATATCAATCAATGCATCCATTTCTGATCCGGTTTTTCCGAGATGGCAAACAAGAAGATTGACTCCCTTTGGGTTAATCTTATCCAACTGTTTAAGCAAGCTGCCCATTTTTTCTTCCGGTGGCTGAGAGTACATTCCTGACATTCGACTATCCGAAACAAACTCCGAAAAAATAAGTCCGTATTCGTTGGCAAGTCGCACGACAAGCCGATGAATGTCCTTTCGCGTATCAAGAGTAGACATATGGGTATCGCAATACTGTACGTTTAATTCGCTGCGTAATGCACGTTCAATCTGTGCCCGTATTTCAATTTCTATTTCTTTGAGAGAGAGATCCGCCGCATAAGCCAAATCCTGGCGAGGGAAAAAATATCCGTTTTCGTCGACCAGTGATGATACGTTTGCCTGAACGGTGCAGGGACCCCATCGGTAATTTTTCCATTCACTGTTTAACGTCAAATGAATGCCAAAACATACGTTATCATATTCCTTCAGTATATCTACAGCCTCTTGATACCACGGACATACAAACATGATAGAATAATTTAGCGGTATTTCTGTTTCTGCTAATTCTTTTGCTGCTACATTCACCGCATGGCACATTCCGATATCATCACAGCGAACCAACAGAGTTGCCTGATTCCCCTTACCGTAAACACCGGTAATAATAATGATCAATATGATAATTCTAATTAAATTTTTCATATTGTTTTCTCCTTAAATCACAAACAATTTTCGCCCACACTCTTTTTAAAGATTATGTTTTTTCTTCAGCCCTTCATAGATAGATACGTCTAAAAACACCTTGAAGAGGATCATATCATCCACAAAACGGCTTTCAAGAACTTCTCCAAAGCGATGCAGGTCGGCAATAAGTTTCCCTTCATGGGGCTGAACATAAAAACTGTGCACATAAGCGCTTTCATCAATCCGCTTTCGTATGGCATCCACCAATTTGTCGATACCGATACCGCGCTCCGCTGAAATGCAAAATGCATCCGGAAAACTGCGTTTAACATATTTAATATTTTCCGAATTTTCCAAAGCATCTGTTTTATTAAATACTATAATAAATCGCTTTTCCTGAATGTCAAAATCTTTTAATACTTCGTCGATCGTATCCATATGTTCGCGAAAATTCTCATCTGCGATATCGATAACCTTGAGTAAAAGATCTGCTGTTTCAACTTCTTTTAATGTGCTTCGAAAAGATGCGACTAACTGATGGGGCAGTTTTTGGATAAATCCTATCGTATCACTTAAATATATGGTGTGTGTTTTGTCCAATTGCACCCGGCGTACCGTGGTATCAAGTGTTTTAAAAAGTTGGTCTTCAACGGCGACGCTCGGACCCGCAAGATAATTCATCAAGGTTGATTTTCCGGCATTAGTATATCCCACCAGTGCAACATTAAAGCGCTTTGACCGGGATTTTCGCTTAGTCTCAAGCTGAACGGAAATCTTTTCAAGATCTTGTTTGAGTTTCTTAATTCTATCCCGCAATAACCGTCGGTCAATTTCAATCTGCATCTCTCCGGGACCTCCGCGCATGCCGATACCGCCTGTCTGACGTTCAAGGTGTGTCCATTGGCGGGTTAAGCGCGGCAGTAAATATTCTGCTTCGGCCAGCATTACCTGAGTTTTGGCTTCCCGGGTTTTTGCGTGCAGAGTAAAAATATCTAAAATTAATGCACTGCGATCAATAATTTTATATTCGGGGATTGCTTCCTCAATATGTTTTTGTTGTGAGGGACTAAGTTCATCATCAAAAATGATAACATCCGCTTCTTGCTCTTCGGCCAGCAATTGTAAAGTATTTAATTTTCCTGTGCCCAGATAATATAAGGAGTGAACTCTCTCCCGGGATTGGATTACTGTATCTACAACCACTGCACCGGCTGTTTTAGCCAACTGCGCTAATTCCTCTATGGAGTGTTCCGTTTGCTCTATTTTCCCGGGAAGTGAAACGGCACATAAGATAGCACGTTCCGCCTTTTTTTTATTCGTGTGCATTATTCTGTTTGTTCTCCTTTGCGTAATAGTACCATTTCCAAGATAATAAAAATTATTGCTAAAATAAAAAATAATGTTTGGATGTTCCGTCCTTTGACAGTGTTCCGGATATCTTCAAAACAGGTTTCATTCCAGGGAAAACTTTTTGTTGAATCGAGTGAAACAGGCAATTGAATGGTTTCCCCTTCTGGAATATTAACTGCTATATCCTGATGAATATCTGTTGCCTCCAGCGTGTAAAATCCGGGTATCCGGGTTTTTGTAAAACATGTTTGAACTGTGTGACGTTCTCCGCCGGGTGTAATAACCGTATATTGCGGTCGGGAAATAGAAATAGCATCTCCGGTGACATACTGTGGAATTTCATTTCCCACTGCGGATTCGATAAAACGTCCTAAAGCGCGGGTAAAGTACGGCGAAAGCCCCATTTCATTCCAATCGAACAGAAAAGGTGAAAAGAAAATATATGTGTGTTTCCCATGTCGGGCTAATAGGGGATCGCCCGAATTTAATGTCCATAATGAATATAGACTATCGGCAGAACTTTGGTAGTAGCGCCGGACCCGGAAAATATTCGGCTCATAGCCGTCAAACTGAAGTGACGCGTCCAGCGCTGAAATATTTAGAAATCCCGTCTGCTGCTCTGCCGGAGTCAATTTTCCAACAACATGCTCCCATGCTGGTGTATCGGGCAACGTGATTCCCGTGGAGATAACCAGGGGGTGTGTTTTAGCGTAACGCATTAATATTTCTTGCTGTCCCTTCGGAAGAACATATAAATCCGATAGCCAGATCATATCAAAATCCTGAAAGTTATATGAAGGCAGCGCGTCGGGCGAAATGATCATGGCATCAATCCGCTGCATCGAAGTAAAAGCATTTAGATGATAGCCCGAAAGAGTATTTTCGCTTATACACAGCAATTTTATTTTCTGATATGTTTTCACAATAAGGTAACGTGCATTATCGGCCGGATAATCATCATCGGACGTGCGAACTACACAGCGCACATATTCCGTCTTTCCCGGATTGAAATGAAAAGTCCCATAACCATCCCGGGACATAGCTGCTCTGCCGGCCCCTTTACCGTTAATACTGACATAAACCGAAGGAATATCAATCGTATTTTGTGTGCTTGACGTGTGAATATTCAACGTGCTCATACGGTTTCCGTTCTGAATGTCATTTTGAATATTCAACCGTGAAACAGCCGTGTTGTTTTTTTCTTTGTAAACAGGAACATAGATATAATGTGCCGGCAGCGTTTCAATTATATTCAAAACGTCGTGCGTTATATTATTGTCTTGAAAATCGCTGAGAAGAATGATATTAGGCTTCGATAACTTATTATTTGCAATATATTCATTCAGTGTTTTTTTTAGGGTATCTGTCGAACTGTTTTCATTGTATTCAACAACGCGCCATTTTGTATATTCTTTTTGAAATGCTTCGGTAACAGATATAAATATGTCATTTTGCTGTGTGCTAAAACTTTTATCTATAAGTAATATGCCCGGATCCAGTTTTCCGGCTCCGGTAGAAAAAAACGGATTAGCCAATGCTAATATTAGCATGGCAATCCACATTGCGCGGGAAAATAAAATAAGCCATTGACGTAATTTTAATTTTTGTAAAGAATCTCTTTCAATTTCCCGTAAAAATTTCAATGAACTGAATGAAAACGCTCTATAGCGTTTTTCGCCAACAAGGTGAATGATAAAAGGAATACTTATCAATGCACCCAATAATAATAAAACCGGTTGTAAAAATATCACAATAAACTTTTATTTATATTCGCGTTGAATCGTTGATTCCCGGAAATAATAACCCAGAATATCCTTATATTTCCATTCGCTATTTGCTCTGGCGATCGCTCCGGTTTGGCACATGCCCACACCATGTCCCCAGCCGGCTCCGGAAATAATAAAGCTAACCGGTTTTGATACCGGGCCAATTTTATCTATAATAAAACAAGAGCTTTTTAAGGGCGTGTTCACTAACCGGCGGATATTCAATTCGCCTTTGACCCGGCAGTAACCGCCGTCTCCGACAAACAAAATATCGTATATTCGCCCCGAAACTCCGCGTTCAAGAGGAATAATATCATAGATGCGTCCAATATCCCGGTGTTGTTCTGCTACAACAGCACTCAGGATTTCCGGGGTTATACTGCGCTGCCAGCGAAAGTGTTTTTTGCTCCAATCGGGAGTAATATCACCGGGTTTACACCAGGAGTCGGGTTCACTTTCTATCCATGTACGAATATCGTCCGCCTGGGTTAGATCAAGGGACATTTTCTCATCCATATCCGGACGTCCGCTCCAATATATTTTATGTGTTGATCTTTCCGGCCATACATTTTCAATGTTTTCGGTATGTCCGCCACAGTTGGATGAGTAATAGGCGCTGATGATCGTATCGTGATATACGAGCACTTCTCCTTTTGTAGCGTTAACTGCATCACGAACGGCATTATTCATTTTTCCGTTGCCACTGTAAACCTGACACATTACATCGGCTGTCAAGGTATAATGTGGTCCGGCATATTTCCCTGTTTGCAATCCCACCATCGCTTCTGAGCGCGCGCATACTGCTTGTGCTTTCAGTGCTTCTATTGGTGCCGTCACGCCGATCTCAGAAGGTACAACACCGTATAAATAGGTTTCAATATCCAATACGTTGATAACATCAATCTGATTGTTTTCGTTAATATAAAACTCCAGACTCCCGTGGTAAGACCGGTCCTCTGTTCCGGCCCACCACCAACCAATGCCGTAAGGTACTTGTTTAATTTTAATCGAGCTGTTCGCGTCATGATTTTTTATCAATAATGAGCTTCCTCGCTGCAAGGGCTCGTTGTTGCTATCGCGTAAGACCAAATCACCTTGGTCCGGGACAACAGAAAAGGTTTGTTTGCCTCGCAATTGCTTGCGTTCATCATCCTGATCATAGATGCTGATTTTAGAATCGGATTCCAATATAATTTCGTCTAACGTATATATAATACGCACGCGAACGATCGGATCATCTGCATATAGAAGAACGCCATTGAATAGCATTAAACAAAGCAGGGTTAAAATAAAACCTTTTTTCATAAACACGCCCTTATACTTAATCAGAAGAATCTAATAAAAAAAGAAAGAAGATGAAATGAGAAAGCAAACCGAATTTACTGCGAATATAGCTTAAAACCGTTTAACGCGAGCATGGCAGTATGGTAAAGTGCCTCTGTGCTTGTAATAATTCTGGTGATATGTTTCGGCCGGAAAAAATTCTGCAGGCGAAAATATTCTAGTGGCTATTTTATAACCTTTATTTTTCAGTTCGCTAATAAGTTCTTCTGTGACTGCTTTTTGTTCTGCGTTTTGATAAAAGACAGCGGAGCGGTAATGTTTCCCGATATCGGGACCCTGTCCGTTTTTTTGTGTGGGATCGTGAATTTCAAAAAAGGTTTTAGTTAGAGTTTCAAAATTAACAATATGGGGGTCGTAAGTAATTTCCACTGCTTCATAATGTCCGGTATTTCCGCGAGAAACATCTTCATAGCCGGGACTTTTTATTCGTCCGCCGGTATAGCCGGATATCACATTTTTCACACCTTTAATTTGTTCCATATAATATTCAACACCCCAAAAGCAACCACCGGCAAATACGGCCTTTTCGTTACGTTCGACCGGACCCGGGATAAAATTCATAGAGATAGCGTTAACGCAGTGTCGTGTGTTTTTTTCCGTGAAACCCTCCCCTAAAAAGATATGCCCCAAGTGCCCTTTGCAATTGGCACATATAATTTCTGTCCGGCGACCGTCGGCATCCGGAACTCGCAGTATCTTGCCTTCTATCTCGTCATCGAAACTTGGCCAGCCGCAATTTGAATTAAATTTGTCGCTGGAGTAATACAGAGAAGAACCGCATTGGCGGCAAACAAAAGTTCCTTCGCGTTTTTCATGCAGTAAATCCCCGCTAAATGGCGCTTCTGTTCCTTTGTCAATAATGACCCGCTTTTCTTCCGGGGTCAGGGGCATACCGGTTTTGTTGTTAGCCATAATATCTCCGGTGAACAATAAAGTTATAAGTGTTGAAATTATAATTTTACGTGTGATTTGATGGAACAAAATGAACAGCCCTGTAAGGTAGATGCATTTGGCAATCTATTTATATTGATCCGCGTTCCTTGTTGGCATAAAGGTACTTCTGAATGATTGCCAGTAAGTCCTCTCTATAAATAGGTTTTGATAAATAATCGTCACATCCGGATTTGAGAATGGCGGTACGTTCTCCGTCAAGTGCGTAAGCTGTTTGTGCAATGACCGGTAAGTTGGGGCGAAGGGCTTTTATTTCTTTTGTTGCCTCTAAACCATCCAGTCCCGGCATTTTGATATCCATTAAAACAATATCAATCTGTAGATTATTCCGACAAATTTCA
>JAUXEL010000118.1 GCA_030620575.1 Fidelibacterota bacterium | reverse complement strand
TGAAGTCGCAAATTGCGACTTCAAGTTTTTATACTCTTGATTTGTCAGTTGAAATCTGAATTTATCGGGAAATCGTTCAATATTTCTTTTTACGGCTTGATTCAAGACTTTTGTTTCAACTTTGTACATATCAGCCAAGTTACTATCAAGCATAACGTATATGCCTCGAACAGAAAAAATTAAATCTTGAATTTTATTTAATGTCATTGTTTTGTTCTCGTAAATTAAATGTATAAAAAATACGTGTGAAATCCTTTTACATTGCTTCTATATGGACAAAGTGTGACGAGAATCACAAGTGTTTATTTTCTCCAACACCAAAGATTTTTTCCTGCCGTTCCTTGCCTTTTGTATAAAATAGTTTCATTCTAATAATATGATAGAAACTGATTTAATAACCGGAAAATCGATTTTAGGAACAGAGAATATACCCGTTGTGTGAAATAAGTTGATCTGATCATCATTCAAAGACCCCGGAGGGGTCTGATATCCCTTCACACCGGATGAAATCCGGTGTATTGCATTTATACAAGAATGAACCACAGCGTGGTTCAATAAGAGAACGGACATTCATACCTGTGTCAAGATCTTTTAGGGAATCATTTTTTATATTTACGAAAACACCGTAATCCAGACAAGATCCGGGCGGAAGGGATATTTTTTATTGCATATATTGAACTACGCTGTAGTTCGATCGCTTTACAAACTTATTTCTATGATATTTGACCCTTAACGGGGTCCCCTTCTCTTAATATGCGATCGTGTATTTTCACACAACGGGTGAGAATATTGTTTTTGCCGCGGTAAAAAATGGCGAATTGTTATTCCCTTCATCCAAGCGCGGTATGGACTGTATGTACCTGCATAGAAAAATGTCCGCAGTATATCCCTATTCTTGATACAATGAAATTTGTGGTAGAAAAATTTAAATAAAAGAAGGAACAGGCGTGCCTGTTCCCTACAAGTATTCAATTTACCACCATTTACCCGTTTCTGCTCCTCTCCGCCAGTTGGCGGATCGGGCTATGCCGGGCAGGCCGTTGATTTAGCTTGCTCTCCGCCCCGAGACATCGGGATAGTGAAGGAGAGTTCACCGCTTACTGTTTACTGTTTACTGTCTACTGTTTACTGTCTACTGTTTACTGTTTACTGTCTACTGTTTACTGTTTACTGTTTACTGTTTACTGTCTACTGTCTACTGTCTACTTCTTCCCCATCCCCGATATTCAATGATCCCTTATATCCCTTAACTTTAGCGCCATATCCAATAATAGAATCTGTCAATTCACTCTCAAGCAATTCGGCATTGTTATTGATCATGCTGTTTGAAATATGCGAATTTTCAATATGGACATTATTTCCAATGGCAACATGGGGACCAATAGTTGAATCACTTATATAACTGCCTTCCCCAATATACACGGGATCAATAATTTTACAATTTTTACACTGCCCTTCGTTTTTATGTTCTCTCTCCAATAAAAATCGATTAGTTGACAGTAGTGTTTCCGGTGTTCCGCAATCGTACCAGTCGTTGATCTTAACGGCTTTGAAGGGTTCGCCTGCTTTCATCATGATAGCCAGCGCATCGGTCAATTGATATTCATTCCGGGTTTTGATATCCTTTTGGATCAGCATTTCAATGGCTTGCTTTAATTTCCGTTGACTTTGGATAAAATATACACCCGCGATGGCTAAATTTGTGGGCGGGTGTTCCGGTTTTTCGACCATATCGGTGATCATGTTGTTTTCATCTATTTCCACGATCCCAAAACGCCGGGGATCATCGACTTCTACAACTGCGATAACATTATCAGAACAATTATGGAATAATTGTAAATCCATATCAATAATAGTATCACCGAGAATAATAAGCGCGGGTTCGTCAACATCATCCAATCCGTACAGGACAGCATGTCCCAGTCCTTTCATTTCTTCCTGAACGGGAAAATAAAAATGTCCGGGATATTTTTCTTCGAAATAGGAAATAATTGCTTCTTTTTTATAACCCACAATAACGGATATCCGGTCAAACTCGGCTTCAAAGAGAGATCCGGATATATGCTCCAGAATAGGTTTTCCGGCAACCGGAACCATTACCTTGGGTCTGTTAAAGGTATGCGGTTGTAAGCGCTTCCCAATCCCGGCTGCAGGGATAATTGCTTTCATTCTGTTCTTTTAACCTCGTAACCTAATTGTTTAATCGTATCTTTGGCTAATTCCATATTTGGGTTCCCGGTTATCCGGGCAGTTTTCATTTCTAAATTTACGTTAACATTACTTACTTCGTCAAGTGAAGAAAGACCTTTTTTTACATTCGCTACACAGTGCTGACATGTCATTCCTTCAATATATAGCATATGTTCTGTTTCCGATCCCGGAGAAAAAATTTCACGGGATTCACGACTTTCATTATCTTCACGATATTTTAATACCATTTTTCGTAGCAACGAATAAATAATTAAAACAAACAGTATAATACCGGAAACAATAGATAGCCATGCCGGCAGCATGCTGTGTTCATGTCCCTGCATCATTATACCGGTAAACCATGAAGCGGGCAGAAACTGATCCAGTATAACCCCGCCGGCAAATGCTCCGAGAATGATCGTTCCCAAATAAACTGCAAGAGATCTTTTTCCAAGGGTTTTTGCTATTACAGAAATAGTCGCCGCATTGGTCGCGGGACCTGCCATGAGAAACACAAATGCCGCACCGGGCGAGAGACCTTTCATCAATAGTGCGGCGGCAACAGGGACCGAGCTGGTAGCGCAGACGTATAAGGGAATGGATGCAACAAGCATAACGAGCATAGACAAGTAGGAATTAGATAGATAATTCATAAAGAAATCGTCCGGCACTATAACAGCAATTAGTCCGGCAATTAAAATTCCGATGGCCAGCCATTTTGCAATGTCATCTATAAAATCAACAAAGGCATATTTAAAAATTGCCGGTATTTTTTTCCATCCTTTGGGAAGCTCTTCTTCGGGCGTATCTGCATATTCATGCGGTTTTTCTCCTTCAACCGCATTGGTCAGCATTCCGCCAATGACTCCGGTAATGAAAGCAACAATGGGCCGAATGATCGCAAAGGGCAATCCCAGCAATGAATAGGTGATCATAATAGAATCAACCCCGGTTTGCGGAGTAGAAATTAAAAAAGACTGGCTGGCTCCTTTTGAGGCGCCGTTACGGTATAATCCAACAGCGGTAGGAATAACTCCACAGGAACATAAAGGCATTGGTACGCCCAACAATGAGGCATAGAAAACCGAACGCAAATTTGCTCCACCAAGATAATGCTTTAATTTACCCGGTTTGAATCCGAATTTTAATATTCCGGCAATGAAAAAACCCAATAGCAGGTAAGGTGCCATCGCCAAGGTCAAATTATATATTTCAATAAAATACGTTTGCAAAAATTCCATAAATGCTTCTCTTAATTTAAAATATCATCTTTCAACGTATATATTTGCATTTGTTCCGAAAAAGTGACGGTTTGTATTTATCATTATGTTTCGTTTTTTTCCACCATTTTGATATGTTCCCATTTCCCGCTACGATAGCGCATATAAAACACCACAGAGAAAAGCATAAAGACCATTACGACCACCATCCATCCAATCTCGGGGGATAAATTAAATACCTTTAATACAAGCACAAGAACAATTACCATCAAATAATGCAGACACACGGATGCGACCATTGACCAGCGGGTGTCACCCGCTCCACGAAGAACCCCAATAAAGGTTATTAGTACTGCTTCGATCATTACATACAGAGCTGCTACCCGCAGCATAAATATCGCTGTTGGAACCGCCGCGTCAAATACGGCATTTGGCGTTGCGGGACGAAAAACCTGTACTAACGCTTCCGGAAAGAAAACAAAAAGGATCAGTACAAAAAATGAGTACATTGCTCCGATCTTTAGTCCGGATTTCGCAGCTTTTTTGGCTGTTTTCACGTCACCGGCACCCATATAACGGCCAACCAGACTTATGATAGCGATCTCAATTCCGATAAGAGGGACATAGGAAACCATATCCCAGTTAAACATAATAGTAGTTGCTGTCGCCGTTACATTTCCCATAGAATGAAAAGTCAGGATCATAATATTGAAGGCAAAAAAGGTCAACAAAAATTCTATTCCGGTCGGATAACCGTAATGCAATAATTTTTTCATGATCTGCGGGTAATACCGAAAGGATTTCATGACGTGGAATTCCGTCCGGTTTTGCTTGCTGAAATAAGCCATCGCAAGGACAACCACGCCGGTCATGCCCCCGATAATGGTTCCATAGGCCGCACCGCGAATACCCATAGCGGGAAAACCCAGTTTACCAAAAATGAAAACATAATTTACCCCTACATTCACGATCATTGATACAAAAGCAGCTATCATGACAATACGGGTTCGTCCAATGCCGGAAAAATACGAACTGAAAGCTGTACGAAAAAGTCCGAAAATGGTCCCGTAAACCAAAATATTGAAATATACTATCTGGAGTTCCATCTGCTGTCCTGAAATGTTCATCAGAAGGAAAAATTTATATGCCAGAGGTTTCAACAACAGAATGATCGGGTAGGCGATCAATACAATAATAAAAGCCTGCGTGGTAGTGGTCGGACAGGAATTTTTCCGTTTTGCGCCAAGGTATTGTGCAACTAAAGCGGTAGAATACCCGATCAATCCCATGAAAAATGTCATCATCATAAAAGATGTCAACCCTCCGCTCATAGCGGCATTCATGGTTTCCGGTCCAAGCCGGGACAAAAACATCCGGTCAGTAAACGTCATAACCGTATCGCAGGCATATGAAATTACCATAGGAAGAGCAATAGCCAGCATTTCCCGGATACCTCCGGGTGTATGTTGCTGGGTATTTTTTATCAGATTCTGTTCCACAATTCTGCCTCCTGAAAAACAGTCTCAAATAATAAGGTCATTAAATCGGTAAAAAAAGAAAAAGATACCCGTTGTGTGAAACACAAATTCAAGTCGCAAATTATCAAAAACACCCATGAATAATGTCATCTCGACCCCTTTTGCACCCCGATTAATTCGGGGCTACGAAGGGTGGGTTAAATAAAGAGCTTGGCCTAACGGGCGACCCTGTCCGGCATAGCCCCGATGGTTCGGGGGATCAATATCTGCATTAATGAATGGGCTAATATAAATTGAGACCCTGAATCAAGTTCAGGG